>NZ_JBEOXE010000006.1:0-199629 GCF_040296485.1 Streptomyces sp. NPDC002138
CCGGAAAACACGGGAAATACGGGAAACAGTCATGGCCAAGACGGCCTTCGTGCGGACCAAGCCGCACCTCAACATCGGCACCATGGGTCACGTCGCCGCGCCCGGCGGCGCACGGCAAAAAACGAGCGGGACCACGCGGACCCCCGGCCGCCTGATCCCGCTCGCTCCCCCTCCGTGGCCGCCGTCCCACCCCCGTAGGACGGTCCCCCCGGCCGTGTGGTCTCCGTGGCGTTACGCCACCAGCTCCTCGAACGACTCCGCCTCGTCCGCGCCGAAGCTCAGGGCCTCGTCCTCGCGCAGGCGGCGCAGCGAGCGCCAGATGCTCGACTTGACCGTGCCGACGCTGATGTCCAGGATCTCGGCGATCTCCGGGTCCGTGCGGCCCTCGTAGTAGCGCAGCACGAGCATCGTGCGCTGCGGCTCCGGGAGGCGGGTCAGGGCCTGCCACAGGACCGCGCGCAGCTCCGTGCCGCGCATCGCGTCCGTGTCGGAGGCCGTCTCCGGCAGTTCCTCGGTCGGGTACTCGTTCAGCTTCCGGCGGCGCCAGGCGCTGATGTGCAGGTTGGTCATGGTGCGGCGCAGGTAGCCGCCGACGGCCGCCTTGTCGCTGATCCGGTCCCAGGCGCGGTAGGTGGAGAACAGCGCGCTCTGGAGCAGGTCCTCCGCCTCGTGGCGGTCACCGGTGAGGTGGAAGGCGGTCGCGTAGAGCGATGCCCGCCGCTGTTCGACGTACGCCGTGAACTCGGCTTCGGCCGCCGCCGACGGGGCGGGAGCGGCCGGGCGGGCCACGGAGGGGGCGGAGTAGGTCTGTGCGTCGATGGCTACCGTGTGTGCCGGGCGCTGCCGGGCGACGGTGACCTGACGGACACCCGCCCGTCGGTTCACATCGTGCAGCCGCGTGACGACCGCGCTGGTCGTGGTGCCGTACAGCGTGTTCATCTCGCGCCCCCCGTCGTGGAGTGTGTCTGCTTCGGTTCTGCGTCTTGTGCGTTGGTAGAAGACTGCCCCGGGCAGATAACCGGGGTGTCCGTCGACTGTCACAGGCCTGTCACAGCCACCTGTGGACGCCCTCCCGGCCGGAGTTCGGCGCACGACGGTCGTACGCCCGACGGTCGATGGGACAGAATGAGCCCGTGCCTTTCCTGTTGCTGATCGAGGACGACGACGCCATCCGCACGGCCCTCGAACTCTCCCTGTCACGCCAGGGCCACCGTGTGGCCACCGCGGCGACGGGTGAGGACGGCCTGAAACTGCTGCGTGAGCAGCGGCCGGACCTGATCGTGCTCGACGTGATGCTGCCCGGGATCGACGGTTTCGAGGTGTGCCGGCGGATCCGGCGCACCGACCAGCTGCCGATCATCCTGCTGACCGCGCGCAACGACGACATCGATGTCGTCGTCGGCCTGGAGTCGGGGGCCGACGACTACGTCGTCAAACCCGTCCAGGGCCGGGTGCTCGACGCCCGGATCCGGGCCGTGCTGCGCCGGGGCGAGCGGGAGGCCACCGATTCGGCGGTCTTCGGCTCGCTCGTGATCGACCGCGCCGCGATGACCGTGACCAAGAACGGCGAGGACCTCCAGCTCACGCCCACCGAGCTGCGGCTGCTCCTGGAGCTGAGCCGGCGGCCCGGGCAGGCGCTCTCGCGCCAGCAGCTGCTGCGCCTGGTCTGGGAGCACGACTACCTCGGCGACTCGCGTCTGGTCGACGCGTGCGTCCAGCGGCTGCGCGCCAAGGTGGAGGAGATCCCCTCCTCGCCGACGCTCATCCGTACCGTGCGCGGCGTCGGCTACCGCCTGGACTCCCCACAGTGATCCGTGAGGCGGCGGGGACGCTGCTCGGGGGCAGGCGCTGGACCAGTCTGCGGCTGCGGCTGCTCCTGGTCTTCGCGCTCGTCGCGCTGACGGCGGCGGTCTCGGCGTCGGGCATCGCGTACTGGCTCAACCGCGAGGCGGTCCTCACGCGTACCCAGGACGCGGCCCTCGGCGACTTCCGCCAGGAGATGCAGAACCGTGCGGCGGCGCTCCCGGCCGACCCCTCGCAGGAGGAGCTGCAGCGCACCGCCGAGCTGATGGCGGGCAGCAGCCCCGGCTACAGCGTGCTGCTGGTGCGCGAGGGCAAGGACGGGCGCCGGGTGTTCGGGGTCGCGGGGCCCGACTCCTTCGGGCTGGGCGACGTACCGAAGTCCCTCCAGCAGGCGGTGAACGACCGGCAGAAGACGACCTCGGCCAACAACGCCGACTACCACATGTACTGGCAGCGGACGAAGCCCCACGGGAACCCGTACCTGGTCGGCGGGACGCGGATCGTGGGCGGCGGCCCGACCGGGTACATGTACAAGTCGCTCGCCCAGGAGCGGGACGACCTCAACGCGCTGGCCTGGTCGCTGTGCATCGCGACGGGGCTCGCCCTGCTGGGCTCGGCGCTGCTCGCGCAGGCGGCGGCGCGCACCGTGCTCAAGCCCGTGCAGCGGCTCGGGGACGCGGCGCGCAAGCTCGGCGAGGGCGAGCTGGACACGCGGCTGGAGGTGTCCGGCACCGACGAACTGGCCGATCTGTCGCACACGTTCAACAAGACGGCCGAGGCGCTGGAGAAGAAGGTCGCGGACATGAGCGCGCGGGAGGAGTCGAGCCGGCGTTTCGTCGCCGACATGTCCCATGAACTGCGCACTCCGCTGACGGCGTTGACGGCGGTGGCCGAGGTACTGGAAGAGGAAGCCGACACGCTCGATCCGATGATCGCACCGGCGGTCGGGCTGGTCGTGAGCGAGACCCGGCGGCTCAACGAGCTGGTCGAGAACCTGATGGAGGTCACCCGCTTCGACGCCGGGACGGCCCGGCTGGTGCTGGACGACGTCGACGTCGCCGACCAGGTCACGGCCTGCATCGACGCGCGGGCCTGGCTGGACGCGGTGGAACTGGACGCCGAGCGCGGCCTCATGGTCCGCCTCGACCCGCGCCGCCTCGACGTGATCCTCGCGAACCTCATCGGCAACGCCCTCAAGCACGGCGGCTCGCCGGTCCGGGTCTCCGTACGGGTGTCCGAGCCCGTCCCGGAGGCCGGCCGGGAGCCGGACGCGGACCCCGACGAGGGCGTGCCGTGGCTGGTCATCGAGGTGAAGGACAACGGGCCCGGCATCCCGGAGGAGGTGCTGCCGCACGTCTTCGACCGGTTCTACAAGGCGAGCGCCTCCCGGCCGCGGTCGGACGGCAGCGGGCTGGGGCTGTCCATCGCGGTGGAGAACGCGCACATCCAGGGCGGGGAGATCACCGCCGCCAATGGGGACGGAGGCGGCGCGGTGTTCACGCTCCGGCTGCCGGTGGACCTGGGAGGAGGTGCGGGCGAATGAGGCGGATGAGGCGAATGAGGCGCATGCGCAACGGGCTGCTCTTCGTCGCGGCCGGCGCCGGGCTGCTGGCCGGCACGGTCGGCTGCGGGATCCGGGCCACGACGGTCCCGGTGGACGTCGGTGCGGCGCCCTCGCGGGTGTCCTGCGACACGCCCGCCCCGTCGGGCACGGACGCCCAGGGGTTCCGGACCACGGTGCAACTGGTGTGCGGATCGCAGCTGGCGGGCGTGGAGCGGGTGGTTCCACTGCCGGAGAAGCGGACGGCCGGCGAGCCGCTGGTGCTGGTCGCGCAGGCACTGCTGGATGCGCTGGAGCGGGCGCCGTCGGCCCAGGAGGCGGACGCGGGGTTCAGTACAGGGGTGAAGCAGGGCCTCTCGGCCGGGCCGTCGCGGCCCGGCGACCCCAAGGGCACGCTGCGCCTGAGCCGCAAGCCCGAGGACATGCCGCCGATCGCCCTGGCGCAGATCATCTGCACCCTGGCGGGCAGCGAAGCGGTGGGCCTGGGCACGGGCCCGGTCATCCTGGGCGGCCCGGACGCGGACCCGCCGCGCACCTGGGAGTGCACGGACGCGGTCCGCGCCCGCCCGGAGTCGATCCCGACCCTGGGCGACGTGGTCAGACCGAGCGCCGGCCCGGGGCGCTCGCCGAGCCCGGTGCCGGGGGCGACTCCCGGCTGACGAGGTCCGTGCTCACTCAGGTCCCGTCGGCACCCAGGCGTTGGGGCCGGCGTCGTACCAGTAGCTTCGGCCGGTGTTGAGCGCCGTGGTCCGGAACGGGCGGCCGTGGTCGTCGATCGTCATGGTGCCCTGCCGACCGTCGCTGGTCCAGGCCAGCTCCAGATACCAGCGGACGTCATGGCTGAGCGTGGCGGCGTCGATGTCGAGCACCTGGGGGTCGGTGGCGGACACCTTGTACGGGAAGTCGGTGGTCGACGTCCGCCGCTCGCCCTCCAGGCCGGGGACCGGCCGGGGATGGGGTGAGGCGTCGTCGAGGTCGATGGCGAACGAGGCGGGCGCCAGCTCGCCGCCGCAGCCCGCGCCCATGGTGTAACCGTTCCACGCGGGAGCCTTGCCGCTGTCGACGGTGTGGACGTACAGCGCGTTCAGGACGACGGGGGTGCTGCCGGTGCCCTGCACGGTCACCTCCATCCGCAGGTGACCGGCGGGTACGGCGTGCAGCGCGGACGCCCAGCCGTCGGTGGCGCCCCGGGCCGGGGGCGGCGGGACCTTGCCCGGCTCCTGATCCAGGGCGAACCACTGGCCGCAGGGGCTGCCCCAGTTGTTGGCCAGCACGTTGACGGTGAAGGGAAGGGCGGCGGGACCGGACGACGGCGCGCCGGAAGCCTGGGCGCGGCCGCCGTCCTGCCCGGGGGCCGCGGAGGGCGGTGTGGCACCGGGGGCGGGGGTGCCGGGGGTGCCCGAGGGCGACGGCGACAGGGAGGTGACGGTGCCGGGGGCCGCCCCCGCGGAGCGGGACTGCCCGGCCTTCGCCGAGGCCGTTCCCTGCCGTGCGCCGGAGGGCTCGGTGGGGTGTGCGCCGCCGCCGAGCGTCGCCACGGCCACGGTCGTGCCGGCCGCCAGAGCCACGACGACGCCCACCGCGAGCGCGACCGGCCGACGGCCCCGACCGCCGGGCCCGGCGGGTACGCGGGCGGGGTCCGCCTCCGGCGTGGCGGAGGCGCCGTCCTGGTCCCTCAGATCCGTCACGTCCGGCAAGGCCAACGGGGGTTCCGGCGCCAGGGCCGGGACGGGCGCGGCTTCGTCGGTGACCGGAGCGTCGGTGACCTTGCGCGGATCCTCCGTACGGGCCGGGTTCCGGGCGGGCGCACCGCCGACCGCCGACTCCCGGCGGCGTTCGGCCAGGGCCACGATCCACTGGCGGTGCAGAGCCACCAACTCGTCGGCGGACGCTCCGCAGACCCTGGCGAACCGCTCCACGGGCGCGTAGTCCGAGGGCACCGTCTGCCCGTTGCAGTAGCGGTGCAGGGTCGAGTTGCTGGAGCGCAGCCGCTTGGCGAGGGTGCCGTAACTCCGCCCGGAACGTTCCTTCAGCTCGCTCATGAGCTCCGCGAACCGCTCGGTCTCCGTACCCATTCCGCCCCACCCTCGTCCCGTAACGCCGTTCCAGGCGCGGCCGTTTCCCCAGGTGAGAGTAGTGGGAACCGTTCCAGGGTTCCTATTTCCCGGCAGGAGCGGCGACTGGGACGAAACGGGCCGCAGAGTTGGCCAGGCCAGCCGGTCGCCCCACAGCCGACCGGACTCCAGGCCCCGTGTGAACCACCCGACGGAGGAAGCCCCATGTCCATGACCCGTACCCGCACCCGTACCCGCACCCTGCTCTCGTGCGCCGCCCTGGCCCTCGGCTCCACCGCACTCATCGGCTGCGCCGGCATGTCCTCGGCCTCCCCCGCGGCCCCGGCCGCATCCGCCGCCGCGTCGGCCTCCACCGCCCCGAAGGCCTCCACCGTTCACGTCTCCGCGCCGTCCACCCCGGCGTCGGCGCCCCGCAGCGGCGGCTCGGCGACCAACGCCAACGCCAACAGCGACAGCTACGCATACACCCACGCCTGCTCCAAGAACGGGCTGTCGGTGCGGGTGGTCCGCCAGTCGGCGACGTCCAGCCAGCGGGTGATCGAGGTGCGCAACCTCGGCGTGAACTCCTGCGGCCTCTCCTACTACCCGCTGGTCAGCATGGGCAGCCCGAACGCCGCGGATCACACCTACGACGTCAAGCCCCTGATCCCCGGTGGCCTCGGCGGCCCGCCCGCATACGCGCTCCACGCCGGGAAGACCGCCTACGCGGTCATCGACCTCGACCCCAGCGGCAAGGCCCCGAACGCCACCCAGGGCTACGAGTTGAACGTCCTGGCCCACGCCGACATGCCCAACGCCGACACGCAGAACTTCCCCCTCGGCTCCAACGCCCGGGTGCTGAACCCGAAGCTGGGCCTGTACGAGGACAACATCAAGGCCGCGATCGACTCCATGAACCAGGCCACCGTGCAGTCCTGAGGAACCGCTGCCACACCCAGGGCCGCCGCCGCGGGGCGGACAGGGTTCCAGGCCCCCATCACCGCACGCTCCACGCACTGATCATGGCGAGCGGCACCTTGAAGAACTCGCCCAGTGCGGCGGGAAGGCTGCTGGTGCCGGAGATGAGCTGGCAGCCCCGGAGATGGAGGAAGGCCGGAGGGTAGTCGGGGGTCTCCCCGGCTTCCCGGGCGAAGTCCTCGGCGAACCGCTCGTCGGGCAGCTCCGCGTCGCCGAGACGTCCGGCGAGGTCCGTCGCCCAGCGCCGGTGGGCCGCGATGCGACCGGTTATCACCACACCTTGCGCGACGACGGTGATGCGCGGGCCTTCCCCCTCCATCTCCGTGCGGTTGATCAGATCGATGAGCAAGTCGTCCCGTGTGGTCATGACGGAACCTTAATGATCACGCGGGCGGGCGGAGCCGTGCGAGGGTGTCCGGGCCCGGGCCCCGCCGTGGGCGACGCGGCTTGACGCGCTCCGGAGGTCCGGCGGGCGAGCCCGGTGCCGCGCCATGCGGGGATGACGCCGATCTCCTCGACGGCGACGGTGTCCCGGGCTGTGAAGCGGGCCGTGACCGGTACGGTCATGCGCTTCCACCAGCGGTCGCAGGGGCCGATCCGGGTTCGGTGGCATGCCGGTCCAGCCGGTCGAGGAAGACGTCTACCCGGTAGTTCGGGTGGTCGAGCAGCGGGCCACAGGGTCGCCGGGCGGCACCTGCGTTCGCGGCGGCCGCGTCCGCCGGGCGCCATCCCGGACGCCGCGACGGCCGCCGCGGTAGCGGAGTGATCCGGGGCGTGGGCGGCTGTGAACCGCGCGTGCTGATGACCGTGCGGGTGTCCAGGGATACGGGTCGGACCTGGGGGCGCGCGTCCGAGGTGCGTGAGGGCGACCCGGTGGCGATCCTTTCGGACCCGGGCCGGTACCCCCTGTGTGAGTGCCTGTGGTGCGGGGCGCAGCGTTCGGTGTCGGCCCGGTCTCTGCTGCCGCAACAACACGCCGAAGGCCCCCCGGGACTCGGGGGGCCTTCGTGTCCGGTGGGGCGGGGGCTAAATGCCCGCCGCCTCGGCCAGGTCCTTCTTGATCGCGTCCAGGACGTCCTGGCCGCGGGTGCGGGCCGGGGGCAGGTCCGCGGCGTCCGCGACCGGGACCACGACCTCCAGGTAGCACTTGAGCTTGGGCTCGGTGCCGGAGGGCCGGACGATGACGCGGGCCTTGTAGGCGCCGTCCAGGTAGTAGCGCAGGCCGTCCGTGGGCGGCAGCGACGCCGTGCCCTCGTTCAGGTCCTCCGCCGAGACCACCCGAAGGCCCGCCAGCGAGACCGGCGGGTGCGCGCGCAGCGCCGCCATCGCCGAGGCGATGACCGACAGGTCCTCCACCCGCACCGACAGCTGGTCGGTGGCGTGCAGGCCGTGGGCCAGCGCCAGGTCGTCCAGCAGGTCGGTCAGCGTGCGGCCCTGGTCCTTGAGTACGGACGCCAGCTCGGCCACCAGCAGGGCGGCGCTCACGCCGTCCTTGTCGCGGACCCCCTCGGGGTCCACGCAGTAGCCGAGCGCCTCCTCGTAGCCGTAGCGCAGGCCCTCGACGCGGGAGATCCACTTGAAGCCCGTCAGGGTCTCCTCGTAGCCGACGCCGGCCGCCTCCGCGATCCGGCCCAGCAGGCTGGAGGAGACGATCGACTCGGCGAATACGCCCCGCGCGCCCTTGGACACCAGGTGCGCCGCCAGCAGCGCGCCCACCTCGTCGCCGCGCAGCATTCGCCAGCCCGACGCCGAGGCGGCGTCCGGGACGGCCACGGCGCAGCGGTCCGCGTCCGGGTCGTTCGCGATCACGATGTCCGGGTTCACCCGGGCGGCGGTCGCGAACGACAGGTCCATCGCCCCCGGCTCCTCCGGGTTGGGGAAGGCCACCGTCGGGAACGCCGGGTCCGGCTCGGCCTGCTCGGCGACGAGCACCGGCGCCGGGAAGCCGTGCCGGGCGAAGGCCGCCATCACGACGTCCTTGCCGACGCCGTGCATGGCCGTGTAAACGGTCCGCACGGTCCGGGGCGACCCGGGGGTCAGCACGGCGTCCGTACGCGCCAGATAGGCCTCCAGGACCTCGTCACCGAGGTCCTCCCAGCCGCTCTCCGGACGCGGTACCTCGGCCAGCGCACCGATCGCGTCGATCTGCGCCGCGATCTCCGCGTCCGCGGGCGACACGATCTGCGAGCCGTCGCCGAGGTAGACCTTGTAGCCGTTGTCCCGGGGAGGGTTGTGGCTCGCGGTCACCTCGACGCCGGCGACGGCGCCCAGGTGCCTTATGGCGTACGCGAGGACCGGCGTCGGCAGCGGGCGGGGCAGGACGGCAGCGCGCAGCCCGGCGCCGGTCATCACGGCCGCGGTGTCCCGCGCGAAGTCCGCCGACTTGTAGCGCGCGTCGTAGCCGACGACCACCAGGCCGCCCGCGTGTCCCTGCGCCTTCAGGTAGGCCGCGAGGCCCGCCGCGGCGCGGATGACCACGTTGCGGTTCATCCGCATCGGGCCCGCGCCCAGCTCGCCGCGGAGTCCGGCGGTGCCGAACTGGAGGAGACCGGAGAACCGGTCCGCCAGCTCGTCCAGATCCCGCTTCTCGATGAGCTGGGCCAGCTCGTCGGCGGTCTCCGGGTCCGGGTCCTCCGCGAGCCAGGCCTGCGCCCGGGCGATCAGGTCGTCCTGTTCCTGCACTGCTTCCGCCTTACCTCTCGTACGGTGGCCGGGACGCCCGGATGCCCGGATGCCGGGTCTCCGGGGTGCTCCGGGTGGCTCAGATCCGGGCGAGGACCTGGGTGAGCAGCTGGCCCATGCGCGCGGCCGAGTCACGGCCGGCCTGCAGGACCTCTTCGTGGTTGAGCGGCTCGCCGGACAGGCCCGCCGCCAGGTTGGTGACCAGGGAGATGCCCAGCACCTCGGCGCCGGCCTCACGGGCGGCGATGGCCTCCAGCACGGTGGACATGCCGACCAGGTCCGCGCCCATGACGCGGATCATGTTGATCTCGGCCGGGGTCTCGTAGTGCGGGCCGGGGAACTGGACGTAGACGCCCTCTTCCAGCGACGGGTCGATCTCCTTGCACATCGCGCGCAGGCGCGGCGAGTACAGGTCGGTCAGGTCCACGAAGTTCGCGCCGATGATGGGCGAGGTGGCCGTCAGGTTGAGGTGGTCGCTGATCAGGACCGGCTGGCCGGGGCGCATGCCCGGGCGCAGGCCGCCGCAGCCGTTGGTGAGGACGATGGTCTTGCAGCCGGCGGCGACGGCGGTACGGACGCCGTGCGCGACGGCGGCGACGCCGCGGCCCTCGTAGTAGTGGGTCCGGCCGAGGAAGAGCAGCGCGCGCTTGTCGCCGATCTTGTACGAGCGGATCTTGCCGCCGTGTCCTTCGACGGCGGGCGGGGGGAAGCCCGGGAGTTCGGTCACGGGGAACTCGGCCTCGGGAGCGCCCAGCGCCTCGGCGGCGGGCGCCCAGCCGGAGCCCATCACGAGGGCGACGTCGTGGGTCTCGGCGCCGGTGAGCTCACGCAGACGCGCGGCCGCGGCGTCGGCGGCGGCGGCGTGGGGATCGGTAACAGATGCGTTCACGCGGACGAGCGTAACCGCTCTGCCCCTACGCGCGTAGATGGCACAGCTCACGGTGTTCGGATCGTTGCTTTGTCGTTTCCGACCAATTGTCCCGGTGGGGGCGCCGGGCCCCGCGGACCGGGGCCGGGGGAGCGGGGCCCGGGGGCCCGGGGGCCCGGGGTCAGCAGGGACGCTTGCGCAGTTCCATCACATAATCGTGCGGCGCGCCCGCGGATTCGGCGGCGTCGGCCAGTTCCCCGAGGTACCGCGCCGAGGGCAGGCCGCCCTCGTACCCGTTCAGGACGTACACCCAGGCGGCTTCCTCGCCGTCCAGCGTGTGCACCCGCACGCGCATCCGGCGGTAGATGTCGAGCCCGACACCCTCCCACCGGTCCATGGACTCCTCGTCCAGCGGCGCGACGTCGTAGAGGGCGACGAAGACCTGGTGGCGGGGCGCTTCCACGATCGTGGCGAGCGCGCCTTCCCAGCCCATCTGTTCCCCGCCGAACGTCAGCCGCCAGTCGTTCAGCCACCCCGTTCCGCGCAGCGGGGAATGCGGAGCGCGGCGCGTCATCAGCCGCGGGTCGAGGTTGCCGGCGTACGCGGCGTAGAGCGACATGAGGTCGAGGGTACGGGAGGGACGGCGGTGGACGCTTGCCCGGATGGCGGGACCGGGCGCGAAGCACCTTGAAGCGTGCGGGACAATGGGGGACGGAATGCATCCCCCGGGGAGACCCCCCGGAACCCCGGCCGGGGCGGCAGCCGGCCGGGTAGACGTGAGGCGGACTTTTCGTGACCCGGATCGTGATCATCGGCGGCGGCCCCGGCGGCTATGAGGCGGCCCTGGTGGGGGCCCAGCTCGGCGCGGAGGTGACCGTCGTGGACTGCGACGGTCTGGGCGGGGCGTCGGTCCTGACCGACTGCGTGCCCTCCAAGACCCTGATCGCCACGGCCGAGGTGATGACCACCTTCGACTCGTCGTACGAGGAGCTGGGCATCGTCGTCGCCGACGACACCCCGCCGCTGGAACAGGCGGCCCGGGTGGTCGGCGTGGACCTCGGCAAGGTCAACCGACGGGTCAAGCGCCTCGCGCTGGCCCAGTCCCACGACATCACCGCCTCCGTCACCCGGGCCGGCGCCCGCGTGCTGCGCGGCCGCGGCAAGCTCGGCGGCCCCCAGGGCATCGACGGCACCCGTGACGTCATCGTGACGGCCGCGGACGGCACCGAGACGATCCTGACCGCCGACGCCGTCCTGATCGCCACCGGCGGCCACCCGCGCGAGATCCCGGACGCGATGCCCGACGGCGAGCGGATCCTGAACTGGACCCAGGTCTACGACCTGGAGGAGCTGCCCGAGGAACTGATCGTGGTCGGCTCCGGCGTCACCGGCGCCGAGTTCGCCGGCGCCTACCAGGCCCTCGGCTCCCGGGTCACCCTCGTCTCCTCCCGCGACCGCGTGCTGCCCGGCGAGGACCCGGACGCGGCGGCCGTCCTCGAGGACGTCTTCCGCCGCCGCGGCATGAACGTCGTCGGCCGCTCCCGCGCCGAGTCCGCCAAGCGCGTCGGCGACCGGGTCGAGGTCACGCTCTCCGACGGCCGGGTCATCACCGGTACGCACTGCCTGATGGCGGTCGGCGCGATCCCCAACACCGGGAACATGAACCTGGAGGAGTCCGGGGTCCGGCTCACCGAGTCCGGGCACATCTGGACCGACAAGGTCTCGCGGACCTCCTCCCCGGGCGTGTACGCCGCCGGTGACGTCACCGGGATCTTCGCCCTGGCGTCCGTCGCGGCCATGCAGGGCCGGATCGCGATGTACCACTTCCTCGGCGACGCGGTCACCCCGCTGAACCTCAAGACGGTCTCCTCGAACGTCTTCACCGACCCCGAGATCGCCACCGTCGGCTACACCCAGGCCGACGTCGACTCGGGCAAGATCGACGCCCGCTGCGTGAAGCTGCCGCTGCTGCGCAACCCGCGCGCCAAGATGCAGGGCATCCGCGACGGCTTCGTGAAGCTCTTCTGCCGTCCCGGCACCGGCATCGTGGTGGGCGGTGTCGTCGTCGCCCCGCGCGCGAGCGAGCTGATCCACCCCATCTCGATCGCCGTCGACAACAACCTGACGGTCGAGCAGATCGCAAACGCGTTCACCGTGTACCCCTCGCTGTCGGGGTCGATCGCCGAGGTGGCCCGCCAGCTGCACACCCGCAAGGCCGCCGGAGAGGCGTAAGTGCCGCTGCGCTTCCGGGGCTTCCGGTTCCCACCGGTTGTGCCGGAAGCGCGCATATCACACCAGTGCCCGATCTGTTCTCATCTTCTGCATTTCGGTGCCGGGGACTGAAAGGAACGGACTGGTTGCGTTACTGTCAGTTTCGTGTTCGCTGCAGAACGTCGTCAATTGATCCTCGAAATGGTGCGCGCCAACGGAGCGGTATCGCTCCGTGAGCTCGCCCGCGTCGTCCAGACCTCCGAAGTGACCGTACGGCGGGACGTGCGGGCACTGGAGGCAGAAGGACTCCTCGACCGCCGGCACGGCGGTGCGGTCTTGCCGGGCGGTTTCACGCGGGAGTCCGGCTTTCCGCAAAAGTCCCATCTCGCGACGGCGGAGAAGACCGCCATCGCCGATGTCGCGGCGAGCCTCGTCGAAGAGGGCGAAGCCATCGTCGTCGGCGCGGGCACCACGACCCAGGAGCTGGCCCGCCGGCTCGCCCGGGTGCCCGGTCTGACCGTCGTCACCAATTCGCTGCTCGTCGCCCAGGCACTGGCACACGCCAACCGCGTCGAGGTCGTGATGACCGGCGGCACCCTGCGCGGGTCCAACTACGCGCTGGTCGGCAGCGGGGCCGAGCAGTCCCTCCAAGGGCTGCGCGTCTCCCGGGCGTTCCTGTCCGGCAGCGGTCTGACGGCCGAACGCGGGCTGTCCACGTCCAACATGCTCTCCGCGAGCGTGGACCGGGCGCTCGTCCAGGCGGCCGCCGAGGTCGTGGTCCTGGCCGACCACACCAAGCTCGGCACGGACACCATGTTCCAGACGGTGCCCACGGACGTCATCACCCGGCTGGTGACGGACGAGCCGCAGGCGCACGACGACCGTGCCGCCACCGAGTTGCAGGCGCTGGCCGACCAGGGCGTACAGATCACGGTCGCGGGGGCCACCGCTCCCGGAACCGCCGAAGGCATGCAGGGACGGCGCCCGCGCCGGGACTCCCCGCTGCCCGTACAACGCCGTGGCGGCCCCACCGCACAGCTGCGCAGCGCCCCTTCGGGGATGCTGGAGCAGCAGGCGGGAGAGCGCGCCAGGGTCGCGGACATGCGCCGCCGCTAGGGCGCGTGAACGCGTGGGAACGCCGACGGGGCCGGAGTGATCCGGCCCCGTCGGCGCGATGTGCTGCGCTGCGGTGTGCGTCAGGCAGCGGTCCCCGAGGTCAGTCCTTGATTTCGCAGATGGTGGCACCCGAGGTGACCGAGCCGCCGACCTCGGCGGCGAGTCCGACGATGGTGCCGGAGCGGTGCGCGTTGAGGGGCTGTTCCATCTTCATGGCCTCGAGTACGACGACCAGGTCGCCCTCGTTGACCTGCTGGCCCTCTTCGACGGCGACCTTGACGATGGTGCCCTGCATCGGGGACGCGAGGGTGTCACCGGAAGCGGCGGGACCGGACTTCTTGGCGACGCGCCGCTTGGGCTTGGCGCCCCCGGCGGCCGCGGTGCGGGCCAGGGTCATGCCCAGGCTGGAGGGCAGCGAGACCTCCAGGCGCTTGCCGCCGACCTCGACCACGACGGTCTCACGGCCCGGCTCGTCCTGGTCCTCGTCGGCCGCGGGGGCCACGAACGCGGGGATCTCGTTGACGAACTCGGTCTCGATCCACCGGGTGTGGACCGTGAACGGGCTGCCGTCGGCCGGAGCGAACGCCGGGTCCACCACGACCGCGCGGTGGAAGGGGACGGCGGTGGCCATGCCCTCGATCTCGAACTCCGCGAGCGCACGCGCCGCGCGCTGCAGGGCCTGCTCACGGGTGGCGCCGGTGACGATCAGCTTGGCCAGGAGCGAGTCCCAGGCCGGGCCGATGACACTGCCGGACTCCACGCCCGCGTCGAGGCGCACGCCCGGGCCGGAGGGCGGGGCGAACTTGGTGACGGTGCCGGGGGCGGGCAGGAAGCCACGGCCCGGGTCCTCGCCGTTGATGCGGAACTCGAAGGAGTGCCCGCGCAGGACCGGGTCGCCGTACCCGAGCTCCTCGCCGTCGGCGATCCGGAACATCTCCCGGACCAGGTCGATGCCGGCGACCTCCTCGGTGACCGGGTGCTCGACCTGCAGACGGGTGTTGACCTCCAGGAAGGAGATCAGGCCGTCGGCGGAGACCAGGAACTCCACGGTGCCCGCGCCGACGTAGCCGGCTTCCTTGAGGATCGCCTTCGACGCCGCGTACAGCTGCGCGTTCTGGTCCTCGCTCAGGAACGGGGCGGGGGCCTCCTCGACCAGCTTCTGGTGGCGGCGCTGCAGCGAGCAGTCACGGGTGGAGACGACGACCACGTTGCCGTGGGAGTCGGCCAGGCACTGGGTTTCCACGTGGCGGGGCTTGTCGAGGTACTGCTCGACGAAGCACTCGCCGCGCCCGAACGCCGCGACGGCCTCGCGGACCGCCGAGTCGTAGAGCTCGGGGATCTCCTCGAGGGTGCGGGCGACCTTCAGGCCGCGTCCGCCGCCGCCGAAGGCGGCCTTGATCGCGATGGGCAGCCCGTGCTCCTCGGCGAACGCGACGACTTCGTCGCTGCCGGAGACGGGGTCGGGGGTGCCCGCGACGAGCGGGGCCCCGGCGCGCAGCGCGATGTGCCGGGCGGCGACCTTGTCACCCAGGTCACGGATGGCCTGCGGGGGCGGGCCGATCCAGGTCAGGCCCGCGTCGATGACGGCCTGGGCGAACTCGGCGTTCTCCGACAGGAAGCCGTATCCGGGGTGGATGGCGTCCGCTCCGGAATCGGCTGCCGCCTGGAGGACCTTCGCGATGTCCAGGTAGCTGGCGGCCGGGGTGTCACCGCCCAGAGCGAAAGCCTCGTCGGCCGCGCGGACATGCAGAGCGTCCCGGTCCGGATCGGCGTACACGGAAACGCTGGCGATCCCGGCGTCCCGGCAAGCCCGAGCAACGCGGACAGCGATTTCGCCACGGTTGGCGATGAGCACCTTGCGCACGATGACTCCCTCCTTGAAAACAAGCTGAGTTTAGGGACAGCCGACACGGCCTTTCGACCCGTCCCCAGAGGTGAGCTTGCCCACACGGAGCGTTATTCGAGGCTCCCTCGAGTGTCGACACCCCTTGTGGCGCCCCAGGTCAGCGGGATCCCCGAGTGCACCCTAGCCGTGCCGTGTGTCCAAGGTCTCTGCGTTTGGGGTCAGCGGGTCGCCGGGTTTCTTTGTGGACTCCCTACCAACGGGCCCGGCTTTCTTTGCCCGTAACGAAGCCGTCCCGACCCCTTGTCCGCTGGTTTACCCGTTAGTAGCCTCCAGGAGTCGAACGCTTTTGTGGACGCATGCGGATCGGGTGGGGGCGCCGTGCTGCGCAGACTCGTGGCCTCGGTGGCCGCGATCGTGCTTGTGGTGGAAGCGGCGGTGCTGGTGCTCGTGCACCTCGTGCTGGGCGCGACCACGCACAACCAGGCCATGTCCATAGCGGGCATGGATCCTGACGTCATGTCCACGGCCACGTACGCCATGGGCGCGGGCATGGGGACGTTCCTGCTGGTGGGGGCCGTGTTGCTGGCCGTCACCGCGATCCGCGACCGGCCGCCGGGCCGCTTCGCCCGGGTGCTGTTCGTCATCACGGCCGTCACCCACATCGTGCTCGGCGCCCTCGCCGCCGCACTGGTCGGCTGGGGCGCCTTCGCGGCCACGATGCTGATCTTCTGCCTGCTGGTCCTGACCCTGACGCTCTACGCCAAGGTCACCGGGGAGATGAAGATCACGTCCACAAGTCCGTGATCGACACGCCCAGTTCAGCCAGCAGCGAGCGCAGCAGCGGCAGCGACAGCCCGATCACATTGCCCGGGTCCCCGTCGATGCCCTCGATGAAGGGCGCCGAGCGCCCGTCCAGGGTGAACGCCCCGGCCACGTGCAGCGGCTCGCCGCTCGCCACGTACGCCGCGACCTCCGCGTCCGTCGGCTCGCCGAAGCGGACCGTCGTGGACGCCGTGGCCGAGACCTGACGGCCGCTCGCGGTGTCGATCACGCAGTGTCCGGTGCGCAGGACGCCCGCCCGGCCGCGCATCGACTTCCAGCGGGCCGTGGCCTCCTCGGCGTCGGCGGGCTTGCCCAGCGCCTCCCCGTCCAGCTCCAGCACGGAGTCGCAGCCGATCACCAGTGCTCCCGCGGCCTCGGGCAGGGCGGCCACGACGGCGGCCTTCGCCTCGGCCAGGACGAGCGCCAGCTCGGCGGGCGAGTCCGCGACCAGCGCGTCCTCGTCCACCCCGCTGACGATCACGTGCGGGGCGAGGCCGGCCTGGCGCAGCAGGTTCAGGCGGGCGGGCGAGGCGGAGGCCAGGACGAGGGCGCGCGGCTGCGCGGGCGTGACGGTCATGGGGGCCATCGTAGGGACCCCCGGGGCCCCCGCGCGGGCGGAGCGCTCGGCGCCCGCTCAGCGCAGGCCGTGCACCCCGAGGACGTACACGACCACCACCATGGCCAACGCCAGGACCACGCTCATGCGGCGGAGCATCGACTGCGCCTCGCGCATGTCCTTCGGCGGCTCGTTCTTCGGATCGGACCAGAGCATTGCACGATCGTGCTCCGCGGACGCCGGTGGCGCCTGAGTACGGGTACTCAGGCGCCACCGTCCGTTCACGCCATCTTCGGCGCACGCCATCTTCGGCTCACGCCGTCCTCGGCCGGGCTCCGGTTCAGGAGGGCCAGTACGTACGCCCCCAGGCGCGCGGTCCCGGCTGCGGCAGCCGCCGCCGGGCCACCCGCGAGGGTGCCGCCCACTCGTCCTCGACCACGGGTGCGCCCGGCGCCGCCGCTGCCAGCGCCGCCGCGCGCGCTTGGACCACCGCCAGTGCGGCGGCCAGCTCCTCGGGGGTCGGATTGCCCTTGACCACCTTGATCACCACAGAGACCTCCAGGGTCCGGTCCGGGGTCCTACAGGGGAATGTTGCCGTGCTTCTTCGGCGGCAGCGACTCGCGCTTGGTGCGCAGCTGCCGCAGCCCCTTCACGATGTGCGCCCGGGTCTCCGAGGGCATGGTCACCGCGTCGATGTAACCGCGCTCGGCGGCCGTGTACGGGTTGAGCAGGGTGTCCTCGTAGTCGGCGATCAGCTGCGCACGGGTGGCCTCCTGATCCTCGGCGGCCGCGATCGTCCGCCGGTGCAGGATGTTCACCGCCCCCTGCGCGCCCATGACGGCGATCTGCGCGGTCGGCCACGCCAGGTTCAGGTCCGCGCCGAGGTGCTTGGAGCCCATGACGTCGTAGGCGCCGCCGAAGGCCTTGCGGGTGATCACGGTGATGAGCGGGACGGTGGCCTCGGCGTAGGCGTAGATCAGCTTCGCGCCGCGCCGGATGATTCCGTTGTACTCCTGGTCCGTGCCCGGCAGGAAGCCCGGGACGTCGACGAACGTCAGCACGGGCACGTTGAAGGCGTCGCAGGTCCGCACGAACCGGGCCGCCTTCTCGCTGGCGTCGATGTCGAGGCAGCCGGCGAACTGCATCGGCTGGTTCGCCACGATGCCCACCGGGTGGCCCTCGACGCGCCCGAAGCCCGTGAGGATGTTCGGCGCGAACAGGCTCTGGGTCTCCAGGAACTCGCCCTCGTCCAGGACGTGCTCGATCACGGTGTGCATGTCGTACGGCTGGTTGGCGCTGTCCGGGATCAGCGTGTCCAGGTCGAGGTCCGCGGCCGAGATCTCCAGGTCCGCCTCCTCGGGGAAGGCGGGCGGCTCGGAGAGGTTGTTCGAGGGCAGGTAGGCGAGGAGCGACTTCACGTACTCGATCGCGTCCTTCTCGTCCCCGGCCATGTGGTGCGCCACGCCAGAGACGCTGTTGTGCGTGCGGGCGCCGCCCAGCTCCTCGAAGCCGACGTCCTCGCCGGTGACCGTCTTGATGACGTCCGGGCCGGTGATGAACATGTGCGAGGTCTGGTCCACCATCACCGTGAAGTCGGTGATCGCGGGGGAGTACACGGCGCCGCCCGCACAGGGGCCGACGACCAGGCTGATCTGCGGGATCACCCCGGAGGCGTGCACGTTGCGGCGGAAGATCTCGCCGTACATGCCCAGCGCGCTGACGCCCTCCTGGATCCGGGCGCCGCCCGAGTCGTTGATGCCGACCAGCGGGCAGCCGGTCTTCAGGGCGAAGTCCATGACCTTCATGATCTTCTGGCCGTAGACCTCGCCGAGGGCCCCGCCGAAGACGGTGAAGTCCTGCGAGAACACGGCGACGGGACGCCCGTCGACCGTGCCGTAGCCGGTCACCACGCCGTCGCCGTAGGGCTTGGTCTGCTCCAGGCCGAAGTTCGTCGACCGGTGCCGGGCGAAGCCGTCGAGCTCGACGAACGAACCCTCGTCCAGCAGCAGCGCCACGCGCTCACGAGCCGTCAGCTTGCCCTTGGCGTGCTGCTTTTCCACGGCGCGCGCGGAGCCGGCATGGGTCGCCTCGTCGATCCGGCGCTGCAGATCCGCGAGCTTGCCCGCGGTGGTGTGGATGTCGATGGGCTCTGAGGGTTGAGACATCGGGGTCGCGGCTCCCTGGGTGGTCAACTGCCGTGGTCAATGGGGTCACTGCTGCTGGCTACTGGCCGGCTGCTGGCTGGCTACTGGTGCGTAGCGTATCGGCGGGCATGGCGCTCGGCAGTGCGGCGTTTGCCACACCTACTGTGGGTTGCATGACGCCATCAGATGCCTCAGCCGGAGCTTCCGCCGGTCGTTGGTCCAGCCTGGACCGGCCCCCCCTGTCCGTCGCCGCGCTGCAGCGGGCCCTCGTGGTGCCCGGGGGGCTGTGGACCTCCCTGGAGGTGGTCGGGGCCACCGGGTCCACCAATACCGACCTCGCCGCACGGGCCGCGCGGCTGCCCGAGGGGGCCGTGCTGGTCGCCGAGGAGCAGACCGCCGGGCGCGGGCGCCTCGACCGGAGCTGGACGGCGCCCGCGCGGTCCGGGCTCTTCTTCTCCGTACTGCTGAAGCCCGGGCCGAGGGTCCCGCAGGAGCGGTGGGGGTGGCTGACCCTGCTCGCCGGGGTGGCGACCGCGACCGGGCTGTCCCGGGCGGCCGGGGTGGACACCGCACTCAAGTGGCCCAACGACCTGCTGGTCACCGTGGACGGCGACGAGCGCAAGGCCGGCGGCATCCTCGCCGAGCGCACCGGCGACGGGGTGGTCGTCGGGATCGGGCTGAACGTCTCGCTGACCGAGGACGAGCTGCCCGTGCCCACGGCCGGTTCGCTGCTGCTCGCCAAGGCCGCCGTGACCGACCGCGACCCGCTCCTGAGGTCCGTACTGCGCTCCCTGGAGGAGTGGTACGAGCGCTGGCGCGCGGCGGGCGGCGACCCGGCGGCCAGCGGCTTGCAGGAGACGTACGCGGCGGGCTGCGCGACGCTGGGCAGGCACGTACGGGCGGAACTGCCCGGCGGGCGGCAGCTGACCGGAACGGCCGAAGCGGTCGACGCGGACGGCCGGCTGGTGATCCGCACGGCGGAGGACGCGCACGAAGCGGTGGGCGCGGGGGACGTCGTACACCTGCGGTCCATCCACTAGCGGGCGCGTTCACCGGGCAGCGGGCGGAGTGGGGAGTGAGCTACGGCACACCTGCCGTATGGTTTAGGCGATCCCGGTGCTCCCGGTGATCAACCGGTTCGGCAGGGCAGTGCGCACGGAATGGACAGGAGGCGGCCCTTGACCGTCGACGACCCGTCGTCCAGCGCGTCCGGCTCCCAGGGTGCCGGGCCGGTGAGCGGTCCGGGCACGCCGATCGGGCGTGACCAGCACACTCCCCATCACGAGGTCGACCACACGGCCCAGCCGACGGCGGACCCCCTCGCCATCCGGCTGGAGCAGCTGATCCTGGGCGCCGAGCGCCGGTACACGCCCTTCCAGGCGGCCCGGAGCGCCGGTGTCTCGATGGAGCTGGCGTCCCGTTTCTGGCGCGCCATGGGCTTCGCGGACATCGGCCAGGCCAAGGCGCTCACGGAGGCCGACGTCCTGGCGCTGCGCCGGCTCGCCGGTCTGGTGGAGGCCGGGCTGCTGAGCGAGCCGATGGCGGTCCAGGTGGCGCGCTCCACCGGGCAGACCACGGCGCGGCTGGCGGAATGGCAGATCGACTCCTTCCTGGAGGGGCTGACGGAGCCGCCGGAGCCGGGGATGACCCGTACGGAGGTCACGTACCCGCTGGTGGAGCTGCTCCTGCCGGAGCTGGAGGAATTCCTCGTCTACGTGTGGCGGCGCCAGCTGGCGGCGGCCACCGGACGGGTGGTGCAGGTCGCCGACGACGAGGAGATGGTCGACCGGCGGCTCGCGGTGGGCTTCGCGGACCTGGTGGGCTTCACCCGGCTGACCCGGCGCCTGGAGGAGGAGGAGCTGGGCGAGCTGGTCGAGGCCTTCGAGACCACGGCGGCGGACCTGGTGGCCGCGCACGGCGGGCGGCTGATCAAGACGCTCGGTGACGAGGTGCTGTACTGCGCCGACGACGCGGCGACGGCGGCCGAGATCGCGCTGCGGCTGATCGAGACGATGGAGGAGGACCCGCAGATGCCCGAGCTGCGGGTGGGCATCGCCTTCGGCACCGTGACG
This sequence comes from Streptomyces sp. NPDC002138, assembly GCF_040296485.1. Classification (NCBI taxonomy): domain Bacteria; kingdom Bacillati; phylum Actinomycetota; class Actinomycetes; order Kitasatosporales; family Streptomycetaceae; genus Streptomyces; species Streptomyces sp. NPDC002138. Next base: position 20,714 of record NZ_JBEOXE010000006.1, read on the forward strand.
ACCCGGATGGGCGATGTCTTCGGGACCACGGTGAACCTGGCCTCGCGGCTGACGTCGATAGCGCCGAAGGACGCGGTGCTCGTGGACGGCGCGATGGCGGAGGAGCTGGGCCGCAGCGGCGCGGCGCCGGTCTCGGAGAAGAAGGCGGCCGAGGCGCGGGCGCAGGCGGGCCCCGACGCGGACGAGGTGACGTACCGCTTCGCGCTGCAGCCGATGTGGCAGCGGCCGGTGCGCGGACTGGGGGTCGTGGAGCCCTGGTTGCTGACGCGGCGGACACCTAAGATCCCTGGGTAACGTTCGTTAACCAGGAGGGTGTGGGCGCTGTGGGCACTGGCGACGAGGCTGAGGTCCGGTTCGGGGAGTTCATCGCGGTACGGCGCCACGGGGACGGCGGCGGTGTGGCCGAGCTGGTCCTGGACCGTCCCAAGGCCATGAACGCCGTCTCGGACGCCCTGGCGCGCTCGCTGGCGGCCGCGTGCGCGGCGCTGGCCGCCGATGCCGGGGTCCGGGTCGTCGTCCTGACCTCCACGCACGAGCGGGCCTTTTGCGTGGGCGCGGACCTCAAGGAGCGCAATTCCCTGACCGATGCCGAGCTGGCCGCCCGGCGGCCCGCCTCGCGCGGTGCGTACGGGGGCGTGCTCGGCCTCCCGATGCCGACGATCGCGGCGGTGCACGGGTTCGCCCTCGGCGGGGGCTTCGAGCTGGCCCTGTCCTGCGATGTGATCGTGGCCGACGAGACCGCGGTGGTGGGGCTGCCGGAGGTGTCGGTGGGCGTGATCCCGGGCGGCGGCGGTACGCAGCTGCTGCCGCGGCGGGTCGGGGCGGCGCGGGCGGCCGAGTTGATCTTCACCGCGCGGCGGGTGGAGGCGGCGGAGGCGCTGGCGCTGGGCCTGGTGGAGTCGGTGGTCCCGGCGGGTACGGACCGGGAGGCGGCCCTGGAGCTGGCCGGGCGGATGGCGGCCAACTCCCCGGTGGGGCTGCGGACGGCCAAGCGGGCGCTGCGGCTGGGGAACGGGCTCGACCTGGCGGCCGGCCTGGAGGTGGAGGACGCGGCGTGGTGGGGCGTGGCCTTCTCGGCGGACCGGGCGGAGGGCGTGGCGGCGTTCAACGAAAAGCGCAAGCCGAACTGGCCGGGCGCGCGCCCCTGACCCCCGGACCCTGACCCCGCCCCCGGGGCCCGGGCCCGCCCAGGGCTGTGGCTCGGGCAGATCCAGCCTCGTCGGCGTTTGAGGCGCGGGGTTCGGGGCGGAGCCCTGAGAAGCGGCGCCGCGGGTTGCCGACCGGGGCTCCGCCCCAGACCCCGCGCCTCACACGCCGGCGGGGCTTGATGTGCCCGGCGGGGCGTGATGTGCCCGCGGGGCTGGTTTTGCCGCGGCTGGGCTGAATGTGCCGCGGCCGGGTGGGGACGGAAATGGGCAAATGTGCCTAATCTGGGGCGATGGGAGTTGACGCGCGACTGCGGGCCGTAGTGGGACTCGCGCAGGCCATGGCGGCCGCGCACCTACCGCGCGACAGCGTGCGCGCGGCCGCCCGCGGAGCCCGGCTGGCGATGGACGGCTCGTTCGCCGCCATCTCCGCGTGGGAGCGCGAGCGCGGCCGCCTGCGCGTCCTCGTCAACGAGGGCGAGCGCCGCGACGGCGAGGAGGAGTTCCCCGACGACGAGTCGTATCCCGTGCACGACTTCCCCGAGATCACCGAGTTCCTCCACGACCGCTGGGCCGGCGGCGGCTGCCCCCACGCCTGGGTCGAGAGCGCCGTCGGCGACCGCCCCGGCCGCCGCGGCGAGGTGCTGCGCCGCCGCGGCCGCGGTACCTGCGTCGTGGCCCCCATCGTGCTCAGCGGCCGCGCCTGGGGCGAGCTGTACGTCGCCCGCGACGAGGGGCTCCCGGACTTCGACGAGGACGACGCCGAGTTCGCGACCGTACTGGCGGCCGTCGTCGCCGCCGGACTCGCCCAGAACGAGCGCCTCGAAGAGGCCCGCACCCTCGCCTTCACCGACCCCCTGACCGGCCTCGCCAACCGCCGGGCCGTCGACATGCGCCTCGACGAGGCCCTGGAGGAGCACCGCGCCAAGGGAGCGGTGGTCAGCCTGGTCGTGTGTGACCTCAACGGCCTCAAGACGGTCAACGACACCCTCGGGCACGCCATGGGCGACCGGCTGCTGGAGCGGTTCGGGTCGGTGCTGAGCCTGTGCGGGGCGATGCTGCCGGGCGCGCTCGTGGCCCGCCTCGGCGGGGACGAGTTCTGCCTGGTGAGCGTGGGTCCCACCGCCGACGAGGTGGTCCGGGTCACCGAGGAGCTGTGCCTGCGGGCCGCCGAGCTGGAGCTGGGAGAGGGGGTGGCCTGCGGGGTCGCCTCGACCGGTGACGACATCGGCCCGGTGAAGTCCTCGCGGCGGCTGTTCCGGCTGGCGGACGCGGCCCAGTACAAGGCGAAGGCGGCCCGGCTGCCCAAGCCCGTGGTGGCCGGGCGGGACACCGCCGTGATGCGGCTCGCCGACGCACCGCCCGCGGGATCCGGCGAGCGCCGCCGCTTCCGGGGCAGATAGGGGCCGGTCCGCCAGAGCGCAGGGGCCGGTCGGCCGACGTGTGACGGGGCCCGGCCCGGTTCGGGAAAACCGACCTAGTGACATGTTGGGATTCAGTCCGTAGGGTGCTGAATATGGATATGCACACTGTCGTGATGGGGACGTCCGGGACCACCGCCGAGGACGTCATCGCCGTCGCCCGCCAGGGCGCTCGCGTCGAGCTGTCCGCCGAGGCGGTCGAAGCCCTCGCGCGTGCCCGCGCCATCGTGGACGCCCTCGCCGCCAAGCCCGAGCCCGTCTACGGGGTGTCCACGGGCTTCGGCGCGCTCGCCTCCCGGCACATCAGCCCCGAGCTGCGCGCCCAGCTCCAGCGCAACATCGTCCGCTCGCACGCCGCCGGCATGGGCCCGCGCGTCGAGCGCGAGGTCGTCCGCGCCCTGATGTTCCTGCGGCTCAAGACCGTCGCCTCCGGGCACACCGGGGTCCGCCCCGAGGTCGCCCAGACCATGGCCGACGTCCTGAACGCCGGGATCACCCCGGTCGTCCACGAGTACGGCTCGCTCGGCTGCTCCGGCGACCTCGCGCCGCTGTCGCACTGCGCGCTCACCCTGATGGGCGAAGGCGACGCGGAAGGTCCCGACGGGGTCGTGCGCCCCGCCGGCGAGCTGCTCGCCGAGGCCGGGATCACGCCCGTCGAGCTGCGCGAGAAGGAGGGCCTGGCCCTCCTCAACGGCACCGACGGCATGCTCGGCATGCTCGTCATGGCCATCGCCGACCTGAACAAGCTCTACACCTCGGCCGACATCACCGCCGCCCTCACGCTGGAGGCGCTGCTCGGCACCGAGAAGGTGCTCGCGCCCGAGCTGCACGCCATCCGCCCGCACCCCGGCCAGGGCGCCTCCGCCGCGAACATGGCCGCCGTGCTGAAGGGCTCCGGGCTCACCGGGCACTTCCAGGAGGAGTCGGCCCCGCGCGTGCAGGACGCGTACTCCGTGCGCTGCGCCCCGCAGGTCGCGGGCGCCGGCCGGGACACCATCGCGCACGCCGCCCTGGTCGCCTCGCGCGAGCTGGCCGCCGCCGTCGACAACCCGGTCGTCCTGCCGGACGGGCGCGTGGAGTCCAACGGCAACTTCCACGGCGCACCCGTCGCCTACGTCCTGGACTTCCTCGCCATCGTCGCCGCCGACCTCGGCTCGATCGCCGAGCGCCGCACCGACCGGCTGCTCGACAAGAACCGCTCGCACGGCCTGCCGCCGTTCCTCGCGGACGACGCCGGCGTCGACTCCGGTCTGATGATCGCCCAGTACACGCAGGCCGCCCTGGTCAGCGAGATGAAGCGGCTCGCCGTCCCGGCCTCCGCCGACTCGATCCCCTCCTCCGCGATGCAGGAGGACCACGTCTCCATGGGCTGGTCCGCCGCCCGCAAGCTGCGCACCTCGATCGACAACCTGACCCGGATCGTCGCCATCGAGCTGTACGCCGCCACCCGCGCCATCGAGCTGCGCCACGGGCTCACCCCCGCCCCGGCCAGCCGGGCCGCCATCGCCGCCGCGCGGGCGGCGGGGGTCGAGGGTCCCGGGCCGGATCGTTTCCTCGCGCCCGACCTGGCCGCCGCGGACGCGTTCATCCGTTCGGGTGCTCTCCTGGCGGCCGTGGAACCGGTCACCGGCACCCTCGCCTGACCGGTCCGTCCCGCCCGGCCGCGGCCGTACGTACGCCAAGGGCCGCCCCTCCTGTGAGGGGCGGCCCTTCGCCGTCGGTACGGGCGCCCGCGCGCCGGATCTCAGCGCGCGGAGCGGGCCCGGCGCGCGGAGAAGACGACGAACCCGGCCCCGACCCCGAGGCAGAGCGTGCCGCCGAGCAGGTACGGGCTGGTGTCCACGCTGCCGGTGTCGGCGAGCAGGAGCGCGGGCCGGCCCTGGGGCGCGGGCGCGTTCGTGTTCGCGGAAGCGGAACCGGAGCCTTCCTCGCCCGTGGGGACCCCTGTGACCTGTGTGTTCGCGCTCGCGGGGACATCCGGGGCGGCGTCGTCGGGGAAGGCGGAGCTGGCGCCCGCGGAGGGGACGAACCAGAGGGCACCGAGGAGCGTGGTCGCCCCGAGGGCGGTGAGCAGCGGTCGACGTGCGGACACAGTTCGATCCCCCTTGTGGCAGCAGCGAATTGGCCGTGTGGGCAGATGCTAGTTAAAGGGGCGGGTCGTGGGAAACCCGGGGGTTCGTCGACCCTTACCCTCCGTCGTATGAACGCTTCTGAAGAATCACGGTACGTACGGCTTCGGGTGGATTTGGTACTGGAGGTTCCGGATCCGGATGCACTCACCGGAGCCGCCCTCGCGCACATCCAGGCCGACGAGTTCATGCCCGAGGAGGAGCGCGGTCACGCGGAGGCGGCCGTGCGCGAGGACGCCGCGGAGGCGCTGGCGTACCTCATCGACCCCACCGACCTGGTCGCCGAGATCCCCGGCGTGGAGCTGGCGCAGGCCTCCTGGAGCACCGAGCCGGTCGAATACGACCCCGAGTCCATGGAGTGGGACCTGGACGAGGAAGATGGGGTATTCGACGAAGAGGACGACAGAGCCTGACCGTGGGGTTGCCCACATTCGAACTGAATGTGGAACCGGGCGGGCACGTTAGCGCGTAGTAAGTGTGAGGCAGGGATTGACGCAGGGGAGCTCGCTCCCCTGCCCTGCTGATGCTCGGTTTTCCGGCAACGATGGAGTGGCGTGTGAGGACGGACAGCAAGCGGCGCAGGCGGGGCCTCGTGGCCGCATCGGCGGTGCTCGGTGGGGTACTGGTGCTCTCGGCGTGCAACGGCGGCGACGACAAGGCCGCGGGCAGCGGTGACAAGACCAGCAAGTCCCAGGCGGATGTGGACGCGGCAGCCGCGAAGGACACGTCCAAGGCCCGAATAGTCATCGCGCCCAAGGACGGTGCCACCAACGTCGGCCTGAACAACGCCGCTGTGACGGTCAGCGAGGGCACGCTCACCAAGGTGGAGCTGAAGACCTCGGAGGGTGCCGCGGTCGAGGGCAAGATAGCCGCCGACGGCAAGAGCTGGAAGCCCGAGGGCGCGCTCAAGCGCTCGCAGAAGTACTCGCTGTCCGCGTCCGCGAAGGACGCCGGCGGCAAGGAGGCCCACGAGAACGCCTCCTTCACCACCGTCTCGCCCGAGAACAGCTTCATCGGCTCGTTCACGCCCGAGGACGGTTCCAAGGTCGGCGTGGGCATGCCGGTCTCGATCGACTTCAACAAGCCGATCAAGGACAAGAAGGCCGTCCAGGCCGCGATCAACGTCAGCTCCAGCAGTGGCCAGGAAGTCGTCGGCCACTGGTTCGGCGACCAGCGCCTGGACTTCCGTCCGGACCAGTACTGGAACGCCAACTCCACCATCACGATGAAGATGAAGCTGGACGGCGTCGAGGGCGCTCCGGGCGTGGTCGGCGTACAGGACCGCACCGCGACCTTCCAGATCGGCCGCAGCCAGGTCTCGACCGTCGACGCCAAGACGAAGAAGATGACCGTCACGCGCGACGGCCAGGTCATCAAGACCATCCCGATCTCTGCGGGCTCCCCGGCGAACCCGACCTACAACGGCCAGATGGTGATCTCCGAGAAGTTCAAGGAGACCCGGATGGACGGCGCCACCGTCGGCTTCAAGGACGGCGACGGCAAGGGCGAGTACGACATCAAGGACGTCCCGCACGCCATGCGGCTGTCCAACTCGGGCACCTTCATCCACGGCAACTACTGGGGCGACGACTCCATCTTCGGCAGCGCCAACACCAGCCACGGCTGTGTCGGCCTGAACGACGCCAAGGGTGCCAACGACCCGGACCAGCCCGGCGCGTGGTTCTTCGACAACTCGCTCGTCGGCGATGTCGTCACCGTGGTCAACTCCCCGGACAAGACCATCAAGCCGGACAACGGCCTGAACGGCTGGAACCTCAGCTGGGCGGACTGGAAGGCCGGTTCGGCCGTCTGAGCCGTCTGAGCCGTCCGGGCCGTCCGAGCGGTCCGAGCCGTCTGATCCTTTGAACCACCGCCCACGGCGGGGAAGCCCTCACGGCTTCCCCGCCGTTCGCGTTCTCATCCGACTCTTATCCGCCACTTATCCCGCGATCACGGCCGGTACCTAGCGTCGCCCCATGTTCTTCACCTACCTCCGGCGCGAGCTGCGCCGCCGCAGGAAGGCGGCGCTCGTCGTCGCCTCCGGGCTCGCACTGGGCATCGCACTCGTCATCGTCGTGACCTCCGTGTCCGCGGGCATGGGGCAGGCGCAGGCCAAGGTCCTCCAGTCCCTCTACGGCCTCGGCACCGACATGACCGTCACCAAGGCCCAGACCCCGCCGGGGGAGGGCGGCGCGGCGCAGCGCCCGCGCTTCCGGTTCGACGCCAAGGACGGGGCCGACGGCGCCGCCGGTACCGAGCAGAGCCACGACATCGTGATGCCGCAGGGCTTCCAGACCCTGGACGCGGCCACCGTCTCCAAGGTCTCCGGCCAGCACGGCGTCGCCGACGCCGTCGGCGGTCTCAGCCTCCAGGTGATGAAGGTCAACGGGCAGTTCCGGCGAGGTGAGTTCAAGCGCACCGAGGGCGCAGGTCAGGGCGGCGCGCAGGGCGGCCGCACCGGCGGCGGCCAGGGCGCGGGCGGCGCGGGCGGCTCGGGCGGGTCCGTCCAGGGCGGCGGCGCCGACTTCGACGTCAACTCCTTCACCGTCTACGGCACCGACGTCGCCAAGCCGGAGCTCGGTCCGCTGACCACCTCCAAGCTCACCTCCGGACGCACCTTCACGGCCTCCGAGACCGACGCGGCCGTGGCCGTCGTCGACAGCGCCTACGCCACGAAGAACAAGCTGGCCGTCGGGTCCGACCTCACCGTCAAGGACGCAAAGTTCAAGGTCATCGGCATCGCGACCGCCGACAGCGGGGACGCGGCCGCCAACCTCTACGTCCCGCTCAAGCAGGCCCAGACCCTCTCCGAGTCCCCGGACAAGATCACCACGGTCTACGTCCAGGCCAAGGACTCCCAGGCGATCGACTCGGTCAAGACGGCCATCCAGGCGAACGTCCCGGACACCACCGTCACCACGTCCGCGGACCTCGCCGACACCGTCTCCGGATCGCTCTCCACGGCCTCTTCGCTCGCCTCGACCGTCGGCACCTGGCTCTCGTACACCGTCCTCGCGGCCGCGTTCCTCGTCGCGGGTCTGCTCACCTCCTCGGCCGTCAGCCGCCGGGTGCGCGAATTCGGCACCCTGAAGGCGCTCGGCTGGAAGAGCCGCCGGGTCACCGGTCAGGTCGCCGGAGAAGCCCTGGTCAACGGCCTCGTCGGCGGCGCCCTCGGCATCGGGCTCGGGCTCGGCGCCGCTTACCTGATCACCGCCATCAGCCCCACCCTGACCGCGCAGCTCGCGGGCGGCGGCGGTGGCGGGGGACGCGGCGCGGGCGGCGGCCGGGCGGGCGGCTTCGGGGGCGGCGGCGGCTTCGGCGGCGGCGGCTTCGGCGGCGCCCGCCGCACCGCCGCCAAGGCCCTGGACGTCGCGCTCACCGCGCCCGTCTCCCTGTCCACCATCGGCCTCGCCGTCGCCCTCGCGGTGGCGGGCGGCCTGATCGCGGGCGGCTTCGGCGGCTGGCGGGCCTCCCGGCTGCGCCCGGCGGACGCGCTGCGCCGCGTCGAGTAGGCCGGCCGGGCGGGCTCTGCCCCTGCGGGGTGCGCCCGGCCCCCGGGTCGACCGGCCCCGAGCACTGCCGAACGTACGAGAGGAACCCACGCACGATGTACCAACTGACCGGTGTCACCAAGAACTACAAGCGCGGCAAGGACACCGTCGCCGCGCTCGCCGGGGTCGACCTGACCATCGAGGACGGCGGCCGGCTCGTCATCCAGGGCCCCACGGGCGGCGGCAAGTCCACGCTGCTCCAGATGCTCGGCGGCCTCGACCGGCCCACCGCCGGATCCGTGGTCCTCGACGGCCTGGACCTGGCGACCCTGTCGGAAGCCCGGCTGACCCGGGTCCGGGCGGAGAACATCGGCTTCGTCTTCCAGTCCTTCAACCTGATCCCCACCCTCACCGCGCAGGAGAACGTCGAGACGGCGCTCGTCCCGCTCGGCCTGAAGGCGAAGGCCCGGCGCGAACAGGCGGCCGAGGCGCTGGACTCGGTCGGGCTGGCCGAGCGGATGGGCCACCTGCCGGGCGAACTGTCCGGCGGCCAGCAGCAGCGCGTCGCCATCGCGCGGGCGCTGGTGAAGAAGCCGAAGGTGCTGCTGGCGGACGAACCGACCGGGAACCTGGACGAGTCCATGCGGGACGAGGTGATGGACCTGCTGGAGGGGCTGTGGAAGGAGCACGGCCTGACCTTCGTGATGGTCACCCACGACAGCGCGCTCGCCAAGCGGGCCCCGCGGCTGGCGACGATCAGGCGCGGCCGGGTCACCGTCACCGACAACGTCTGAGCAGGTCAGGGCCGGTCAGGGAGGTTCGGGGGCCGGTCCGGGGGTCCCGTCCGAGGGTCGGCCCGGGCCGGGTGGAAAAGCCTTGGCGGCCGGGCGCGGGCCGGAGATACGGTCATAGGATGACCGAACCCGCGCCCGAACCCGCGCCTGCCGCCGCCCCCGCCGTCTCGCTCCTCTCCGTGCCGCCGACCGGAGCCGAAGTCGCCGCGTGGACGCGCCTGTTGGGGGCCGTGTACGCGGCCGACCTGCCCGGGACGCCCGCGCCGAGCCTGGTGGAGGTGGGCGGACGGCTGGGAGTCCCGTCGATCCGCGGGCGCTCCGTCCAGTGGGCGATCAGGGGCGAGGACGGCGAAATCGACGGGGCCGCGGCCCTGTTGCTCTTCACCGACGAGGGCAATACGCACGGCGCGTACCTGGACGTGCTCGCGGTGCGCCCCACCGCCCGGCGCCGCGGGCTCGGGCGCGCCCTGTGGGAGCGGGTGCGCGCCGAACTCCTCGCGCAGGACCGTACGTCGGTGGCCTCGACGGTCGAACTCGACACCCCCGCGCAGCGGTTCGCGGAGAGCCTCGGTTTCGAGAACGTGCTGCCGATGGGCTGGTACGTGCAGCAGGTCCCCGCCGGACCGGTCGAGGCGCCGCGGGACGCGCCCGGCTACCGGCTCGTGAGCTGGAGCGGCGAGACCCCCGACGCCTGGGCCGAGGCCGCGGCCGTCGCGCACGGCGCGATGGAGGACGCTCCGATGGGCGACCTGGACCAGCAGGCCCCGATCTGGACCGGCGAGCGGGTGCGCCAGGCGCAGCGGCTGGTCGTCGACCGGGGCGGGGTGATCCTCACGGTGGCCGCGGTGACCGACAGCGGTGAGATGGCGGCGTACACGGAGGTGGTCCTCGCCGACCCGGCGGACACCCGGGCCGTCCAGTACGACACGGTCGTCACCCCCGCCCACCGGGGCCGCGGCCTCGGCCGGCTGGTCAAGCGGCGGATGCTGGTGGACGTGACGGCGGCGTACCCGCGGGTGCGGGAGATCGTGACGGCCGTCGCGGACGAGAACGCACCGATGCGCGGGGTCAACGAGGCCCTGGGCTACCGCCGCGAGCGCGGCGTGGGCCTGTTCCAGCTCAAGCTGTAGCGCTCCGGCCCGTCGGCGAGGAGGCGGACGACGGCGCGGCGGAAGGGGCGGAGGAAGGGCCCGGCGAAGGGGCGGCCGAGGGCGCGGACGACGGCGCCGCCCAGGATCCGAGCAGGCGCAGTGCGTCCGCCGAGGCCGACCCCGGCTCCGCGTGGTAGGTGACCAGGGACTGCTCGGGATTGTCCGGGAAGGTCAGGGTCTCGAAGGAGAGCGTGAGCAGGCCCACGAGCGGGTGCCGCAGCTCCTTCGTGCCGTGCGCCTTGTTGTGGACGGTGTGTTCCGCCCACAGCGTGCGGAACTCCGCGTTCTTCACCGACAGCTCGCCGACCAGCGCGGACAGCTGCGGGTCGTCGGGGTACTGGCCCGCGTACAGGCGCAGATTGCTGACCACCTCGCACGCCCGGCACTCCCACTCGCCGTACAGTTCGGCGGTCGCCGGGTCCAGGAAGACCAGCCGCACCAGGTTCCGCTCCTGGGGCGGCAGCGCGCCGAAGTCCCCGAAGACGGCCGTCGCCATCCGGTTCCAGCCGACGACGTCCTGGCGCCGCCCGACGATGTACGCCGGTACGCCGTCCAGCGCGTCCAGCAGCCTCAGCAGCTCCGGCCGGACCTTCTCGGGGCGGTGGCTCTGGCTCTGGCGGCGCTTGCGGGCCTTGGGCTGGGCGAGGTGGGTCAGATGCGTGTACTGGGTGTCGTCCAGGCGCAGGGCGCGGGCGAGGGAGTCCAGGACCTCCGCCGAGACGTTCTGGCCCTGCCCCTGCTCCAGCCGCGTGTAGTAGGCGACCGAGACCCCGGCCAGCTGGGCCAGCTCCTCGCGGCGCAGGCCCGGGACGCGGCGGTGGCGCCCGTAGTCCGGCAGGCCGACGTCCTCGGGGCGCAGCCGGGCGCGGCAGGAGCGCAGGAACTCGCCGAGCTCGGTGCGCTGGTCGGTCCGCCGGTCGGCTCGCTGCTCGCTTCGAGGGTCGGTTCCCTGGTCCATCCCCCCAGTATCCCCGGGCCGGGGAGCGGGGGCGGCCGGGAGCCTGACCCCGCCAGGGGTAGGTTCGCCAGTCCTAGCCCCGGCAGGGGGCTGGGTGGGCGGCCGCAGGAGAGGCATCGTTTCTTCAGTCCCACCGCACTCCCTTCGCGGGCACCGATCCGCGCCCTCCCCGAGGAGCACCACCCGTGCCGAACCCCACCGCCGCCGTGTCCGTCCCCACCCGGGTCGCCGCCTACGCGGCCCCCGCGCCGAAGGCCCCGCTGGAGCGCACCACCGTGCCGCGCCGCCCGGTCGGCGAACACGACGTCCTGATCGAGATCAAGTACTCCGGGATCTGCCACTCGGACATCCACCAGGCCCGTGACGGCTGGGGCGAGGGCATCTTCCCGATGGTTCCGGGCCACGAGATCGCGGGCATCGTGACCGCGGCCGGCCCCGGCGTGACGAAGTTCGCCGTCGGTGACCGGGTCGGCGTCGGCTGCTTCGTCGACTCCTGCGGCGAGTGCGCCAACTGCGTACAGGGCCAGGACCAGTTCTGCGAGCGCGGCGCGACGGGCACGTACAACGCGGTCGGCACCGACGGCGAGCCGACGTACGGCGGTTACTCCACCCACATCGTGGTCGCCGAGAGCCACACCCTGCGCATCCCCGACGGCATCGCCCTCGACGTGGCCGCGCCGCTGCTGTGCGCGGGCATCACCCTGTACTCGCCGCTCAAGCGCTGGGGCGCGGGCCCCGGCAAGAAGGTCGCGATCATCGGCCTGGGCGGCCTCGGGCACATGGGCGTCAAGATCGCCGCGGCGCTCGGCGCCGAGGTGACCGTCCTGTCGCAGACCCTGCGCAAGCAGGCGGACGCGGCCGAGCTGGGCGCCGCGCACTTCCACGCCACGAACGACCCGGCGACCTTCACGGAGCTGGCCGGCGCCTTCGACCTGATCATCTCGACGGTCTCGGCCCCGCTGGACCTGGGGGCGTACCTCGGCCTGCTGAAGGTGGAGGGCGCGCTGGTCAACGTCGGCGCCCCCGAGGAGCCGGTGTCGCTGAACCTGTTCTCCCTGATCGGCGGCAACAAGACGCTGGCCGGTTCGATGATCGGCGGGATCCCGCAGACCCAGGAGATGCTGGACTTCTGCGCCGCGCACGGCCTGGGCGCGGAGATCGAACTGATCGGCGCCGACCAGATCAACGAGGCGTACGGCCGGGTCGAGGCGAGCGATGTCCGCTACCGCTTCGTCATCGACGCGTCGACGATCTGACGTCGTAGCTCGACGGGCGGCCTCCGCGAAGCTGGGGGAAGATGTCCTCAATGCCCCTTTCAGTCGGGGCAGTCGAGGATGTGAGTGACAGTGGTAGTGCAGTGGATCGACGCGGCGGACGAGCTTCCGGACAACGGCTCGGGGGTACTGGGAGCGGTGGCCGGCCGCTACGCGAAGGGGCCGGGATCGGACTTCTGGGTGGTGCTGCCGATGCGTTTCCTCGCGCACCACGTGCGCGAGCCGGACGGCCGGGAGTTCCACGACTGCTTCGTGGACCGGGGAGCGGTCGTCCGCCTCCCGTACAGCGCCGCGCACGCCGCCCCGAACCCGGAGGGCGTCACCCACTGGGCCTACCTCCCGGCCCTCCCGGGCGCGGTCGCCAACCACCTGGTGGGCCACACGGTGGCCCCCTCCCTCCAGGCGGCCTTCGGCCTCCTGTGACCGTTCCTCAGAGGGCGTCGAACGGCGGAACGATCCGTACGACGATCGGGGTCGTACTCCCAGCGCCACCCGGCAGTCACGGCCGGGTGGCCGCGACGGCCGCGTGGGCCGCGTCGAGGATCTTGTCGATCTCCGATGCGGCTGTGCGGACCTGTGCGACGTCGCCGGTGGCCGCCACGTCCTACCAGCGCCGGAGTTCCGCGGCCCACCGCGGCCGGCGCTGGATCTCCACGTGGATCGCCCACTGGGCGATGAACCGTCGCAAGGGGGCGAGGTCCGAGCCCTGCCGGGCCCGGTCGGCGGCCCGGTCCAGCTCCCGCGTGAACACGGGAAGGGCGGCGGGGGAAATCTGCGCCACCGCCTGGCGCAGGGCCGTCACCGTCGACGGCGGCCGTGCAATCAGCGGCTGGTCGGCGGCGGGCGTGGTCATCGATGCTCCCATGGGCGAGATTCCGTACCCCGGGGCCAGACCAACCGGGGTGGGTACGCCTCGGCCCCGCGAAAGGGTCAGGCGTGCTCCGGCGCCGGGTCAGGCATCCGGTGACGGCGGCTTCGCCACGCCGATCGGGCAGGAGACGCCCGTCCCGCCGATGCCGCAGTAGCCCGTGGGGTTCTTGTCCAAGTATTGCTGCGATTGCCATTTCTCCTTGCGTAGAATTAGTGACTCTTCGCAAAGGGGTGGGAAGTGAACGAAGCGGCACCGGTGATCCCGGTCGTTTCGTACGCGCGTATCTCCGCCGACACGGCCAGGGACGGGCACGGCGTTGAGGACCAGCACAAGGTGAACGGCGAGACGGCGGCGCGTCTCGGCTGGACGATCGTGCACCGCTACACCGACAACGATCTGTCGGCGGCCAAGGCGGCGGTGGTGCGCCCGGACTTCGAGGCCATGGTGAAGGCGCTCAAGTCGGGTCGCATGTCGGACGGGCAGCACGTGCGTGGCGTCATCGTGGTCGCGGACGACCGGCTCACGCGACGGGCGGGTGACTACGAGCGGTTCGTGGACGCGCTCACGTACGAGGAAGGACGGCTCTACGCCGACGCCAAGGGGTCGAAGGACCTCTACAGCGAGGATGTCGAGTCCATGGGCCTCTTCGGCGTCGTCATCTCCAAGATGGAGGTGCGCAAGATGCAGCGGCGTGCACGCCGCTCGCACCGCGCCCGCGCCGAGCTGGGCATCCCGGTGGGCGGAAAGCGCCCCTTTGGCTGGCAGGAAGACAAGCTCACGCTGGAGCCCGAGGAAGCGGCGTGGCTGGCGAAGGGCGCCCGCGAGGTGATCGCGGGCAAGTCTCTGCACTCGATTCTCCGCGAGTGGCGCGAGGCCGGCGTCCGCACGATCAACGACAAGGAGTGGGCGAGCCGCTCGCTCAAGCTCGCGCTGTGGAACCCGCGGCTGTGCGGCTGGCGGAAGCACAACGGGGAGCTGGTCCGCGACGCCAACGGTGTGCCTGTTGCGGGCCTCTGGGAGCCCGTCGTCACGTCCAAGGAGTGGATGGCCATCGACGCCGTCTTCTCGGCTCGCGTCGGCCCCAATGTTAAGGCTGACGGATCGGTCACGGACTACCGCACCCCGTCGTACCTGCTGACGGGAATTCTCCGATGCGGAAAGCCTCGGGGTGACGGGCAGATCTGCAACTCGCCCCTTCGGGCGACCGCACGGGCGGACCTCTCCGGGGGCTACCTCTATCAGTGCCCCAGCAAAGAAATGGGCGGATGCGGGGGCACCGGGCGTAACGGGCTCAAGATCGACGAATTCATCACGGAGGCCGTTCTCGCGAAGCTGGAAGACAGGGCGGCCCGGGCCACGTGCACCGACGAGAAGTGGGGAGGGGAAGAAGAGCTGGACCGGCTGATGGCCAAGCAGCGCAAGCTGCTCCTGGCATGGCAGGAAGACCAGGTATCGGACGAGCTGTTCTTCCCCGAGAGCCAGAAGATGGAAGCGCGCGTCAAGGAACTCCGCGCGGACAGGACGCGTCACGCTCTGAGTCGGCAACGGGCCGTTGACGTAACGGGTGACGTAGGTGAGCGCTGGGCTTCGGGCAGGCTTGACCTGGCGCAGAAGCGTGCTCTGCTCCGGGAAGCGCTCCACGCGGTGATCGTGCTGCCGGTGGGGGGCGGAGGGCGTCGCCCGTTCAACCCTGACCTGCTGGTCCCGAAGTGGCGGGACTGACGGGGGGAGCCGAAGTGGAACGGGGTACCGCCATCCGGCTCCTTCGAGGCATCACGGAATGAGGGACTGAAAGGGACCTCAGGACGGCTGGCCGTCGATGGCTTCGCATCGCCGGCGCCTTCGTTTGGTGTCGGCCGTCCTGAGGCCCGCACGACGTCGATCAGCCGTCGGCCTTGGCGATGCCGATCGGGCAGGAGACGCCCGTCCCGCCGATGCCGCAGTAGCCGTCAGGGTTGCGGTCCAAATACTGCTGGTGGTACGGCTCGGCCGGCCAGAACGGGCGGTCCGCGGCCGGAAGGACGGCCGTGGTGATCGCGCCGTAGCGGGACGCGGTCAGGACCTGCTGGTAGGCGTCGCGGGAGGCTTCCGCGATGGCCTGGTGCGCGGCGGAGTGGGTGTAGGCCGCGGAGCGGTACTGGGTGCCCACGTCATTGCCCTGGCGGAAGCCCTGGGTGGGGTCGTGGTTCTCCCAGAAGACCTTGAGCAGGTCCTCGTACGGCAGGACGGCCGGGTCGAAGACGACGCGGACGGCCTCGGTGTGGCCCGTACCGCCCGAGCAGACCTCCTCGTACGACGGGTTCTCGGTGAAGCCGCCCTGGTAGCCGACCAGCGTGGTCCACACGCCCGGGGTCTGCCAGAAGATGCGCTCCGCGCCCCAGAAACAGCCCAGCCCGAAGTCCGCGACCTCGAGGTGGGCCGGGTAGGGGCCGGCCAGCGGGTTGCCGAGCACCGTGTGGCGCTCCGGCAGGTCGAACTGGGGGGTGGGGCGGCCCTTGAGGGCCTCCTCGGGGGTGGGGAGCTCGGGGGAGCGGCGGTAACTGAACACGGGGTCCTCCTCGGCGGCGGTCGCACAGGGGTCAACGGGGCGGGGCGGCCCGGGATTCCCCCGGGGCCACCCCTCACACGCCCGGCGTCACCCGATCCACGCTGTGGTCGCGCGCCTTCAGGTAGCGGGCCGCCGGGTCGCCCGCGTAGGTCCACGGCGCCGTGCCGATGTGGCCGTCGACGTGGCGGAACTGCTCGACCGCCTCCGGGTAGCGGTCCTGCCAGTACAGGAACCACGCCAGCATGTGCCGCACCCGCGCCACCCGCCGGTCGCCCGGGGCGGCCGCCGCGACGTCCGCGAGGGCCGCCGTCGTGGCCGCGACGATCTCCGGCTCCTTGTAGTACACGCCCGGGTCGAGGCCGTCCTCGATCGTCTCGCGCTCGAAGTACGCGTGCAGCGGCAGCAGCGACAGCAGGTCGCCCGGCCCGCCCAGGGCCGCCGCCTCCCGCGCGTAGGCCTGCGCCTCCTCGTGCGAGCCGTGCCACGTGCGGCCCCAGTACCGCAGCGCCCGCACGTGCGCGGACAGGTTCTTCGGATCCCGCTCGGCGATCTCCGCGGAGAGCGCGCGGAAGCGCTCGTGCGGATAGCTCAGCCCGAGCGCGATCGGCTGTTCCAGGATGTACGGGGTCGGGTCCGCGGGGTCGGCGAGCGCCTGCGCCTCCTGGACCAGGACCTGCGCCCGCGCCTGCAGCTCGTGGGAGACGCGGTACTGCTCCGGCGAGATCGCTCTCGCCCGCAGCCCGCCCCGCACGTGCGCGGCGACGGTCAGCGTCGCGTCCGCGTCGACCGCGGCGGCGGCCGGATCGGCGGGCCGGGCCGCGCGCCAGGCGCGCAGCCAGGCGTCCTCCTCGGCGGCCTCCGTGCCGAGGAGCTGGACGCGCGTGCGGCGCTCCTCCCAGTCCCGGCCCGCGGCCTCGATCCAGGCGGCGCCCGCGCGCCAGTCGCCGGAGCGGACGGTGGCCAGGACGGCGCCGTGCCCGTGGGGTACGGGCGCCCAGTGGTCCGTGTCGAGCCGCTCGCCCGGCAGGAAGCCCCGGGCGACGGCCAGGTCCGCCCGCCGGGTGCGGGCGGCCTCGGCCTCGGCGGTCAGCCGCTTGGCCTTGCGGAGGTGGTGGACGCCGCGCAGGACGTAACCGGCCACGGCCAGCAGGGCGAGCCCCAGCAGCCCGAAGAAGATCATCACACCTGGACCAGCTCGCGCAGCGGTGCGGTGTCGGCCCGGTCGGCCACGGCCGCGTTCAGGGCGGCGGTCAGCTCCTCCCCGAACTCCTCGGTGGGGTAGTCCAGCGATGCCGAGTCCGACCACGACAGCTGCCAGCGGGCCCGGCCTCGGGCCGTCAGCTCCACCGTGACCAGCTGGTTCAGCGCGCGCCGCAGCACCGGGCGGGCGAATTCGCGGGCCGCGCGGCCGGTGGCCGCGGCCGCCTCCTCGGACTTCGGCAGCCGGTCCGCGACCCGCCACAGGGCGGCCGGGTCGGCGTCGATCAGGTCCAGCAGGTCACCCAGGCCCCCCTCGGTGCCCGGGCGCTCCGCGGCCACGGCCGCGCGGATGGCCGCGGCGCCCTGGGCGACGTACAGGGTCAGGCTCTCGTGCACGAGGTCCGGCCAGTCGGCGCGCCGCAGGCCCAGCGCCTCGGTGGTCAGGACCTCGTGCTCCAGCGCGCCCAGGGCGCCGTCGGCGGAGGCCAGCAGCTCCAGCGCGGGACGGGTGGGAGCGGCGCCGCGGCCGTCGTCCGGCAGGGCCTCGATCCGGGCCACCCGGGCCGCGATGGGCGGGTGCGAGTCGTACGGGGAGGCGGGCCGCTCCGGCAGCTCCTCGCGCAGCCCCGCCAGCTCCTCCCCGCGGGCGCGCAGCAGCGCGCCGAAACCGCCGAAGACCTGGCCGGGGGCGGGCAGCAGACCCGCGCCGACGCCGAGCGTGGCGTACGAGCCCATGTAGAGGTCGTGCGCGGAGACCAGCGCGGGCAGCTCGCGCAGCGCGGAGGCGTAGGCGTCGCGCCCGGCGATCCGGGCGGCGGCCAGGTCGGCGGCGTACTCCTGGCGGCGGAAGCCCGAGAGGGTGGCCCGCATGAAGAAGGACCCGTAGGCGGTGTAGATCCTGGCCATCGCTCGGTACAGGACGCCCGCACCGGTGGTGTTGACCTCCTTCGCCTTCTTGCCCTTGGCGATCCGCTTGCCGGCCTGCTTCTCCTGCTTGGCACGCTCCTTGGCGACCGTGTGGTCGGCCCGCTCGTGGAAGTGCGCGATGGTCCGCTCGATCTGGGCCTTGCCGCGCACGATCAGCGGGGTGAAGCGGGTGTCGGCGTTGCCGTAGTGCCCCAGCTCGTGGGCGAGGACGGCGCGCAGCTGCATCTCGTCGAGCCCCGTCATCAGCGGGAGGCCGATGTACATGCGGCGCGGGCCGGGCAGCAGTCCGAGCAGCCGGGAGTCCTCGCTGACGGCCGCGTTGACCTCGTCGGTCAGCACGATCTCGTCCGGCGCGCGGGTGCCGACGGCGGCCGCCAGCTCGCGGACGGTCGCCCACAGGCGCGGTTCCTGCTGCTCGGTGGGGCGCAGGCCGGCCATCGGCTCGCCCTTGGGGGTGCGGAGCATGAACATGCCGCGCACGACCGGGAAGGCGAGGATCAGGCTGACGATGACGAGCTTGGCGGCGTTCGGGCCGTGGCCGCCGGAGGCGATCACGGCGTAGTCGATGCCCGCCAGGACGGCGAGCAGGACGAAGCCGAGCAGATAGAAGCCGGACAGGAGTACGAGCGCGCGCACGGCGCGCAGCGAAGCGCCCACTTGGAAGGTCCCCCCACGGGATATGACATGTGCGTCACGGGACGTGACACGTGCGTACGAGGCGGCAGGGCGCGGAGCGCGGCGGGCGCCTCGAGAGAGTGCGAAAGCGCAACGTACCCCTGGTCCGCCGCCGGAGCGGCGGCGGGGCGGCGGCGGGGCGGCCCGTCAGGCCAGCGACCCGTGCGCCGCGCGCCCGCGCGCGTGGTCGAAGGCGGCGACGGCGTCCGCGCCGTCCTTGTTCCAGGGGCTGGCGCCGCAGTAGGGGCCGATGCGGCGGAACTGCTCCAGCGCCTCCCGGTGCAGGCCCGCGGCCAGCAGGTGGTGGGCGAGGCGGTGGCGCAGGCGCGGCAGGTCCTCGTGGGTCTCCGGGACGGTGTCCAGGCGCCGGGCCACGTCCTCCAGCCGGGCCTTGACGTGCTTGTCGGCCCGGTTCCCGCGCTGCCCGCCGCGCTTCTCGACCTCGTCGAGGGCGTGCAGGTACAACCCCGCCAGCGGGCTGCCCACCGGGGCGCTCGCGACGGCGCGCACGGCGAAGTCGAACATCAGCTTGTCGGAGCCGAACCACTTGGCGCACCAGTACTGGAGGGCCTGCCAGTGCGCGGGCCCGTGGTGCGGGGCGCGCAGCTGGAGGTTGCGCCACAGCTCGGCGAACTGGCTGTGGGAGTACTGCATTCCGCGCGCCGCGGTGAGCATCACGACCCAGGGGCCCGGATCGTGCGGGGCGTGGGTCGCGGCCTGCTGCGCGGCGGCCATGGAGGCGGGAAGCAGCTCCTTGAACTGCCGCATCCGTTCGGCCGGGACCTTGTTGGCGTACTCGCTGCCGCGGATCTCCCAGGCGCGGTGGAGGAGCATCTGGGCGTACACGGTGCCCGCGTCGCTGTTCCCGGGCTGGGCCGCGCGCCAGTCGTTGAGCCAGCGGTCGTCGCTCCCGGCGATCCGGAGCAGCAGTTCGAGCCGCGACCACCGCTCGTCCCAGTCCTGCCCGGCGGCCTCGCAGTACGCGGCGGCCACCCGCCAGTCCCCGTCCCACGCGGCGTCGGCGACCATCTGGGCCTCGGCGCGCTCGGCGGGGTCGCGAGGTGGGCCGCCGCGGCTCGGGTCGAGCCGGTCGCGGGGCAGGAGGCCGAAGGCGGCCGGGTCGAACCGGGTGCGTATCCAGCGGTCGCTCCGCGGGCTCGCGGGCCTGCCCTTGGTGCGGGCCAGGTACACGACCACGCCGAGCGGGACGAGGAGCATCAGGAGTACGAGTGCGAGGTTCACGGCCGGAATCATGCGGCCTGAACTGCACTTACGGCAACCTTATAGGTGCGGGCGGGGCCCGCTGCGGGTCAGCGCGGCAGCGTCGCGGGCGAGCCGCCCGTCGCCTCGTAGCCCGCCACGGCCAGCGCCCGGTACACCGCGTAGTGCGCCGCCGGGTCCGCGCTGTGCGACCAGGGCAGCGCGCCGACGTACCCGTCGACGTGGCGCAGCTGCTCCATCGCCTCGGCCCACCGCTCGCCGTTGACCAGGAACAGGATCAGCAGGTGCCGTACGTGCGCGAGCATCGGGTCGTCCGCGCGCGCCGAGTGCACGGCGTACAGCGCGCCCTCGACGGCCCGGGTGACCACCGCGCTCTGGTAGAAGCTCTGCACCGTCGTGAATTCGGGCAGGTGCTCGTACACCGCGAACAGCGGCAGCGCGGCGAGCAGCGAGCCCCGCGGGGCGCGGGCGGCCGCGGCGTGCGTGAAGGCGTCGGCCTTCTCGCGGGAGCCGTGCCACTTCTCGCACCAGTAGTGCAGCGCCGCCAGGTGCGCGCCCATGTGCTCCGGCGCGCGGTCGATGATCTTCGCCCAGAGGGCGTCGAACTCGGCCTCGGAATAGCCGAGTCCGCGGGCGACGGCCAGCTCGGTGATGTACGGGACCGGGTCGCCGGGGGCGAGCAGCGCCGCGTGGCCGCACGCTGTACGGGCCTCCTCCAGGATGATCCGGTGGTCGGTCGAGCCCACGCCCCCCGACTGCCGCCACGCCTGCTGGACCAGCAGCTCCGCGTGTACCTGGGCGCCGCCCGCGTCCTTCGGGGCCTCCAGCCGCCACGCCTTCAGCCACGGCGCGCCGACCCCCGGGCGCTGCGCCAGGTCCAGGGCGGCCGCCCCGGCGAAGGCCTGCACGCGCTGCCAGCGCACCTCGCCGTCACGCGGGGTGCCCGCGAGCAGCATGGACGCCGCCTGCCACTGACCGCTGCGCTCGACGGAGCCGAGGGCGTCCATCAGGTCCCGGTCCGGGCCGGGGATCCGGATGTCGAGCTGCTCCTGCCGGGCGAAGCCGTAGGTCTCGGGGTCGGCGGCGTCGGGGCTGCCGGGCGCGACGAGGCGCACACCCATGCGCTTGCGCCGGACGTACGGCCCGACGACGGCGACGAGCATGGCCACCGCGATCAGGAACCACAAAATCTCCATGTACCCAAGCGAACCAGACGCACGCCCCCGGACGCGAATGCGGGGTGGGCCCTCCACCAGCCGGTTCACCCGGGACAGCCCTTAGGCTCTGCTCATGAGCGACGACAGCCACGAGCACCAGAGCTTCGAGACCCGTGCCATCCACGCGGGCAACAAGGCGGACCCGCTGACCGGCGCGGTCGTGCCCCCGATCTACCAGGTCTCCACGTACAAGCAGGACGGCGTCGGCGGCCTGCGCGGCGGCTACGAGTACAGCCGCAGCGCGAACCCGACCCGCACCGCCCTGGAGGAGAACCTGGCGGCGCTGGAAGGCGGCAGCCGCGGACTGGCCTTCGCCTCCGGCCTGGCCGCCGAGGACTGCCTGCTGCGCACGCTGCTCTCCCCGGGCGACCACGTGGTCATCCCGAACGACGCGTACGGCGGCACCTTCCGGCTCTTCGCGAAGGTCGTCTCCCGCTGGGGCGTGGACTGGTCGGTGGCCGACACCTCCGACGCGGCGGCGGTCCAGGCGGCCATCACTCCGAAGACCAAGGTCATCTGGGTCGAGACCCCCTCCAACCCGCTGCTCGGCATCACGGACATCGCGATGATCGCCGGCATCGCGCGCACGGCGGGCGCCAAGCTCGTCGTGGACAACACCTTCGCCTCGCCCTACCTCCAGCAGCCGCTGGCGCTCGGCGCGGACGTGGTCCTGCACTCCCTCACCAAGTACATGGGCGGGCACTCGGACGTCGTCGGCGGTGCGCTGATCACGGCCGACGCGGCGCTCGGCGAGGAACTGGCCTACCACCAGAACGCGATGGGAGCCGTCGCCGGCCCCTTCGACTCCTGGATCGTGCTGCGCGGCATCAAGACCCTGGCCGTCCGCATGGACCGGCACTCGGAGAACGCCACGCGCGTCGCCGACATGCTGACCCGCCACGCGAAGGTCTCGCGGGTCCTGTACCCGGGCCTGCCGGAGCACCCGGGCCACGAGATCGCCGCGAAGCAGATGAAGTCCTTCGGCGGCATGATCTCCTTCCAGGTCGTCGGCGGCGAGGAGGCGGCGGTCGAGGTCTGCAACCGCGCCAAGCTCTTCACCCTGGGCGAGTCCCTGGGCGGCGTCGAGTCCCTGATCGAGCACCCGGGCCGGATGACCCACGCCTCGGTGGTGGGCTCGGCCCTGGAGGTTCCGGGCGACCTGGTCCGTCTGTCGGTGGGCATCGAGTCCGCCGACGACCTGATCGCGGACCTCACGCAGGCGCTCGGCTGAGTCCTGCAGCGAGCCGGTCGGCGGGCGTGGCCCCTACCAGCCCCGCAGGGGCGGGGCCACGTCCGTCGGCGGGATCTCCCACGGGTGGGTGAGCGACGCCCAGACCGCGAAGGCGACCGCGGCCGCGAAGGCCAGGGTCCAGGCGAGCCTGCGCAGCACCCGGCGCCGCCGCAGCAGCCGCGCGCCGCGGGCGGCGGCGACGGCCGCGAGGTCCACCGGCACCACCGGGTGCGGGCCCTCCAGCAGGCGCCGGACCTCGGCCTCCTTGCGGTCGGGGGAGCCCATCACGCCGCCCGGCCGGACGCGGGCGCTCCCGGTGCGCGGGCCGCGTCGGCGCCGGCCGCGCCGGAAGCCCCGGCCTTCCCCTCGGCCCGCAGTGCGGTCATCGC
Source organism: Streptomyces sp. NPDC002138 (assembly GCF_040296485.1). Lineage (NCBI taxonomy): Bacteria > Bacillati > Actinomycetota > Actinomycetes > Kitasatosporales > Streptomycetaceae > Streptomyces > Streptomyces sp. NPDC002138. The sequence goes on from NZ_JBEOXE010000006.1 coordinate 43,356, forward strand.
CCGGTGGCACACCGCCCGTACCCGGTCCGCGGGCAGCCCCAGCAGTGCGGCCGCCTGTTCCTCGGCCACCCCCTCGTACACCCGCAGCACGATGACGAGACGTTCCTGCGGAGTCAGCCGGGCGAGGACGCCCCCGCCCGGCCGGGGCCGCCCGTGATGGCGCCAGGCGGAGCGGGCGAAGGCCGCGCACAGCTCGGCGCGGGTGGCGGCGTACGGGTCGTCACCGCGCAGCCGCCGCCAGTCCGCGAACGTACGCGCCAGCGCACCGGACAGCAGCCGTCGCGCGGTCGGCGCCGCGTCCCCGGGCTCCGCCGTCAGCAGGACGGCGACATGCAGCAGCCGGCCCGCCGCGCCCGCGACGAAGGCCTCGAACTCCGGGTACGACCGCGTGCGGGAACCGGGGAGTCCGGCGAACTCCCCGCCTCCGTACGCCGATTGGTGGTCCACAACGCACATAGTGCGGGCAGTCGGACCACCCCGGTCAAGAGGTCGGACCGCCCTCCGCGACCGCGGCCATGAGTTCCGACAGGGAGAGGTTGAAGCGGGTGAGCAGCGTGGTGAAGGCCTCGCGCTCCTGCGGCGACCACCCCTCCGTCACCCGGGACATCAGCTCGCGCCGCGAGGAGCGGACCTCCTCCAGCCGCGCCAGCCCGCGCGCGGACAGCGCGAGGACCACCGCGCGCCCGTCCTCGGGGTGCGAGGTGCGCTTGACCAGGCCGGTGTCGACCAGGGGCGCGACTTGCCGGGTCACGGTCGAGGAGTCGATGCCCATGCCGCCCGCGAGCGCCTTGACGCCCATCGGCCCTTCCAGGTCGAGGCGGTTCAGCAGCAGGTACGCGGCGCGGTCCATCGAGTTGCGGGCCTGGCCGACCCCGCCGAGGCGGGTCTGCTCCGCCCGCCGGGCGAAGACCGCGACCTGGTGCTGGAGCGCGTCGAGGAGACCCGCCTCGACGGGCGCGTCCGGCGCCGCCGGGAGGTCGGAATTGGCCGGAGTGGAAGGCATGGCCGTGGGCTCTCTTCGCATGGGGGCCGACAAGGATGGGGGACAGAGTACGCGGCTGCGCTGCGGCTCGTACGCCTCGTGCGAGAACTGATACGGCGGGCCCGGGGCGGGGATCCACCCTTCTGCCGACGGGTCTCGGATGGCGAGATTTCGCCCCTCGGGCACGGGTCCCGGCCGAGGGCCCGGCAGACGCCCGGGCGGCGTCCGGGGTGACGCCCGGGGCGGCGTCCGGGGCGGCATCCGGGGTGACGCCCGCTCCCTGGACGGCCCGCGCCGCGTTCCGGCGCAGCTGCGAGACTTGGCGCCATGAACTACCGCGTGCCGGAGCCCGTCCCCCAGGTCATCCTCGACGACGTCCGGGGGGCCCAGAAGATGCTGTCCGGCGTCTCGCGGGTGACCGCCATGGAGGGCAGCCGGTACCTCACCTCGCTCGTCGGCGCCCCGGTCCACTTCAAGTGCGAGAACCTCCAGCGCACCGGCTCCTTCAAGCTGCGCGGCGCCTACGTACGGATCTCCGGCCTGCGCCCCGAACAGCGCGCCGCCGGAGTCGTCGCGGCCAGCGCCGGGAACCACGCGCAGGGCGTCGCCCTCGCCTCCTCCCTGCTCGGGGTCCGCTCCACGGTGTTCATGCCGGTCGGAGCCCCGCTGCCCAAGGTCGCCGCGACCCGTGACTACGGCGCCGAGGTGCGCATGCACGGCCAGGTCGTCGACGAGACCCTGGCGGCCGCCCAGGACTACGCCGACCGCACCGGCGCGGTGTTCATCCACCCCTTCGACCACCGCGACATCATCGCGGGCCAGGGCACGGTGGGCCTGGAGATCCTGGAGCAGTGCCCCGAGGTCCGCACGATCGTCGTCGGCATCGGCGGCGGCGGCCTGGCCGCGGGCATCGCGGTCGCGGTCAAGGCGCTGCGGCCGGACGTCCGGATCATCGGCGTCCAGGCGGCGGGCGCGGCCGCCTATCCGCCCTCGCTCAAGGTCGGCCACCCGGTCTCCATCGACGACCCCACCACGATGGCCGACGGCATCAAGGTGGGGCGCCCCGGCGACGTCCCCTTCAAAATCATCGGCGAGCTGCTCGACGATGTGCGTACGGTGTCGGAGGACGCGCTCTCCAGCGCCCTGCTGCTCTGCATGGAGCGGGCCAAGCTCGTCGTGGAACCGGCGGGCTGCAGCCCGGTCGCCGCCCTGATGAGCGAGCCCGACCGCTACGGCGACGGCCCGGTGGTCGCCGTACTCTCCGGCGGCAACGTGGACCCGCTGCTGCTCCAGCGGATCCTGCGGCACGGCATGGCCGCGGCGGGCCGCTACCTGTCGCTGCGGCTGCGCGTGACGGACCGGCCGGGCGCGCTGGCCGGGCTGCTGGGGGTGCTGTCAGTGGTGGATGCGAACGTACTGGACGTGAGTCACGTACGGACCGACCCGCGGCTCGGGCTGACCGAGGTGGAGGTGGAGCTGCACCTGGAGACGAAGGGTCCGGAGCACTGCGCGGAGGTCGCGCGGTCGCTGCACAGCGCGGGGTACAAGGTGATGGGTTAGACGGGGTCGGCCCCAGATAGAAAAACTCCTGCGCATCGCGATATGACGCGATAGCGTGTGCCCGGGTTCCGCGGGATCCCCCGTTCGGCCGGGCATGGCCTGCCTGGCAACCATAAGATTTGCGTAGGAAACATCCTGTATTGCTAGGAGAATCCAAATGCCAGGCGCCATCTACGCCGAAGGTCTGGTCAAGACCTTCGGCGACGTACGGGCTCTGGACGGGGTGGACCTCGATGTCCCCGAAGGCACCGTCCTGGGTCTGCTCGGCCCCAACGGGGCGGGCAAGACCACCACCGTGCGCGTCCTGACCACCCTCCTCCAGCCGGACAGCGGCAAAGCCGTCGTCGCCGGCATCGACGTCCTCAAACACCCCAACGAAGTGCGCCGCGCGATCGGCCTGTCCGGCCAGTTCGCCGCCGTCGACGAATACCTGACCGGCCGCGAGAACCTCCAGATGGTCGGCCAGCTCTACCAGATGAGGGCCAAGGCGGCGAAGGCGCGCGCGGACGAGCTGCTGGAGCGCTTCAACCTCGGCGACGCCGCGGACCGCACCGCCAAGACCTACTCCGGCGGCATGCGCCGCCGCCTCGACCTCGCGGCCGCCCTGGTCGTCAGCCCGCCCGTGATGTTCATGGACGAGCCGACCACCGGCCTCGACCCCCGCAACCGCCAGCAGCTATGGGGGATCATCCAGGAACTCGTGGCGGGCGGCACTACCCTGCTGCTCACCACCCAGTACCTCGAAGAGGCCGACCACCTCGCCCACGACATCTGCGTCGTCGACCACGGCCGGGTCATCGCCCGCGGTACGTCCGACGAGCTCAAGGCACGCACCGGCGGCGAGCGGGTCGAGGTGGTCGTGCACGAACGCGAGCACATCACCACCGCCCGCGAGGTCCTCGCCGCCTTCGGCAAGGGCGAGACGACCGTCGAGGAACACACCCGCAAGCTCACCGTCCCCGTGACGGGCGGCGCCAAGCTGCTCGCGGAGGTCATCCGCGAACTGGACGGCCGGGGCATCGAGATCGACGACATCGGGCTGCGCCGCCCGACCCTCGACGACGTGTTCATCTCCCTGACCGGCCACGCGGCCGAGCTGGCGGACGAGGAGGAGGCCAAGTGAGCATCACCGCCCGCACCCCGGAGCTGACCGCTCCGCGCCCCCGCGGCGGCATCGTCCAGTCGGTCAACGACTCGCTGGTGATCGCCAAGCGGAACCTCATCCGGATGTCCCGCATCCCGGAGATGATCATCTTCGGTGTGATCCAGCCGGTCATGTTCGTCGTGCTGTTCAGCTACGTCTTCGGCGGCTCCATCAGCGTCGGCGGCAACACCTCGCCCGCCGCCTACCGCGAGTTCCTGATGGCGGGCATCTTCGCCCAGACCGTCACCTTCGCCACCGCCGGCGCGGGCGCGGGCATCGCGGACGACATGCACAAGGGCCTGATCGACCGCTTCCGCTCGCTGCCCATGGCGCGCGGCGCGGTCCTGACCGGGCGGACCCTGGCCGACCTGGTCCAGACGGCGCTCACCATCGTGGTCCTGGCCGTCGTGGCGCTGATCGTCGGCTGGCGCACCCACGAGAACCTGGGCAAGGTGCTGGCGGGCTTCGCCCTGCTGTTCCTGCTCGGTTACGCCTTCTCCTGGATCGGGGCGCTGATCGGCCTCTCGGTGCGCACCCCGGAGGCCGCCACCTCGGGCGGGCTGATCTGGCTCTTCCCGCTGACCTTCATCTCGAACGCGTTCGTCCCCTCGGACAACATGCCGTCCTTCCTGCGGCACATCGCCGAGTGGAACCCCTTCAGCGCGACCGTCCAGGCCGCCCGGGAGCTCTTCGGCAACCTTCCGCCCGGGTACGAGGCCCCGGGCGCCTGGCCGATGCAGCACCCGGTCCTGGCGTCCGTGCTGTGGTCCGTCGTGATCATCGTGGTCTTCCGGACCCTGGCGGTCCGCAAGTACCGCTCGGCGACCGCGTAGCGCGCCCGCCGGTACGTACGCCGGAGCCCCCGCCGGAAGGTGTCCGGCGGGGGCTCTGGCGCGTCGCAAGCCGAGAAGAGGGTCAGGCCTGCTTGATGTGGTCCACGAAGGCTTCCCACCGGCTCTCGGTGATCTCAAGGACCGGGCTCTGCGAGAGCTTCGAGTCCCGCACCATCCTGGTGGTGGGACGGTTGGCAACTTCAACGCAGTTGTCGTTCTGGCCGCTGTACGTGCTCTTGCGCCAAACGGGCTGAGTGATCATGTGTACGTCCCCAGTGCTTCCCGGATCAACTGTTCTGACTGGCTGGGCGATAGGGCCTCAGCGTGGAGCTGATCATAGATCCGCTGAAACCGCTCTGCGTCGTCAGCGTCCTGCATGTACCTGCCGACGTCGAAGCCCTCGGTGTACGCGGAGACCTCACCTGTACGTGAGGTGAGCACGCTGATGGAGCCGCCAACGGTGGGGCAGTCGGGTGGGAGGATCTGCACGTGGATGTTCGGCATCTGGATGACTTTGAGCAGATGCTCCATCTGATCGCGCATGATCCGCCGTGAGCCGATCACCTTGGTCAGGGCGCCCCTGTCGAGCACTACCCACAACCAGGGAGCGTCCGGCCCTTCCAATGCCTCTTGTCGCTCATATCTGCGCTCGGCGGCAGCCTCAATTTCATCGCCCGGCCCGGCAGGGTCGCCCAGCCGCATCAGCGCTGCGGCGTAGGCCTTCGTCTGGAGCAGGCCGGGGATGAGAAGCGAGAACTCCTTTATCGTCTTGGCCTTGGCCTGCTTTGCCAAGAACGGCTGCGCGTAGTCCTTGAAGCTCGCGTTCCGCAGCAGGGGATACAGCTCCATCAGGGAGTCGCCAGCGTCCAGGACCAGCGTAAGCCGCTCCACCAAGGCTTTGTTCGGCGGATCGTTGGCCGTCTGAATCTTGATCAGACGAGTTTCTGAGATGAAGAGCTTGGCAGCCAACTGCGCGGGGCTGAGACCCCGAAGGTCTTGCAGGTCTCTGACCTTGGCACCCAGCAAACCGGACGGCGTTGTCCGGTCCAGCTCCTTACGTGGTCGTGCCACGTCGGCACTCCTGTTTCTGCGGGATTTCGATACGCACCTTGATCTACCTGTTCAGCGTAGCGAGTTGAGGGCCACGCTGGAGTCAGGAAACGGAAGCCGCACGACGGCGGCCAGGAGGCGGATCAGCTCATGACGGGTGACCATATCCCCACGTCCACCGCACACGTCACACGCCTTGCGGACCTGCGCGACGCGATAGACCGCCGCTGCTTTCACCGCCTGTTGCCGGAGGAAGCGCTTCAGGAGTTTCCGCCCGTCACCCGGGACATTTTGGTCCGCGTGGAAGACGGTTTGAGGAGGGCCCTGTGAGCCTCCCTTACCGCCCCTACGTACCGGTGTCCGGTGAGGCGGTCGTGGACCTCGCCACGGGAGGCGTGCTCCGGGTGCTGGTGGACATCAACGGCACCGCTTGGGTGCGGCCACTCACGGGCGGCACCGTGACAGCGGCAAGGCCCACGCAGCTTCGCCGGGCAAGCCTGAGTGAAGTCAGCCGGGAATGGCGCGCCGGAGGGGCCAACGAAAAAGCGGCGGAATCCGGATCGGCAGGGGATACCTGATGAGCGCACCCGCGGTACCCGCGGTACCCGTATGCGCTCAGCGGTTCAGTCCCACCCCGCGGGGCGCCGGACTCGCCCGACGCCTGACGCTCCTTCAGCTAGAGGACTGGGGTGTGGCGCGGGAAACGGGAACGTCCGATGCGGTGGCCGCAATCGTGGCCGAGCTGGTTGCCAACGCCGTTACCCACGGCAAGGTTCCCGGGCGGGACTTCGAGCTGCGGCTGATCCTCACCAGCGGCAGCATCCGCATCGAGGTAGCCGACGCCGGCAGGGGCGGCACTCCCCGGGTGGCAGGTCCTGCGGACGACGCGGAAAGCGGGCGCGGCCTGCTCCTGGTCGAGGCCTTCTCTTCCTCCTGGGGAGTGACGGACCAGGGTTCCGGAAAGATCGTATGGGCCGTGAGGGATCTGACGACCGCGGAAGCGGAAATCGCGAGAGGACTCGCGGCCGCACCGCTCAGCAAGGGCCCGTAGCAAAGCAGCCACCCTTGAAAGTGGCCTTGCAAGTTCGCGAAAGTCCGATGCGTCGTCGGGTGGTTGCGGCGCAAGCTTCACGCAGAGATCGTCCGTACGGAGCGAGGAGGAGCTCATGGCCCTGCGGATGCTTGGCAAGGACCCCGAGAGCCGGGACGGCGGATCGCCCACGATCTACCTGGACGAGGACAGGGACACCTACCTGGTGCAAGGGTTCAAGGTGACCGACGACGAGCGGCGTGCGCTCATGAGCATCCCCGGGCACGAGGATGTGATCGAAATGCCCCGCCGGATGGTGCAGTTCTTCTTGGAGGTGAAAGGTGACGAAGGTACCGACGTTTGAGGAGTTGCTGTCCTCGGCGCAGCACTCGGCCGTCCACCTGGAGATGCGGGACGGGTACATGCCGGACCCCGGCCTCGACGCGTGGAAGGCCGGTGAGCGCAACCGCCGCGAGGACAACGACGAGAACGAGTGGCCGTGGCTCCGCTGGGTCAGGGAAGCCACCGGGCGTGGCGTACGGATCCGACGCGCCCGCGTCTTCTCCGTCCCAGAGTCGGACTACCTGAGGTTCGAGCACCACATCTCCGACGCCAACGTCAGGGCTGGAGAAGAGATCAAGTGGCTGCCTCGCAGGCGGGCCACGGACATCGCCTTCCCCGGCAATGACTTCTGGGTATTCGATGGCAGCCTCGCGCTGATCCTGCACTTCACCGGGGATGGCGAGTGGGCCGACGACCCGATCGAAATTTGTACCGATCCTGCGGTCATCAAGCTTTGCTCGTCGGCTTTCGAGGCCGTGTGGGAGCGGGCCGTCCCGCACTCAGAATACCGGCCCACCTGACCCCGCACCCCTAGTGAAGACCTCACCTTCGTCCGCCGTAGAGGAGGCCCGCGCTGCCCTGGGCCGGCGGCTCCGAGACATGCGCAAGCCGACCGGCCTCTCGGCGCGGGCCCTCGCGGCCCGCGCCGGTTGGCACGAGTCCAAGGCTTCCCGCATCGAGAACGGCAAGACCATGCCGTCGGACGCAGATCTGATCGCATACGTGACGCTGTGCGGTGCGCCCGGGGCACTTGAGGATCTGCGGGCCACCGCGCACGGCATCGACCAGATGTACGTCGAATGGAAGACCATCCAGAAGGCCGGCCTCACGGCCGGACAGGAAGCACACGTCCCGCTCTACGCCCGAACACAGCGCTTCCGAATCTACGAAGCCAGCGTCGTCCCCGGCCTGCTCCAGACCGAGGGCTACGCCACCACGATGATGTCCCGCATCATCGCCTTCCGGCGGATCCCGGACGATGTGGAATCCGCGGTGAAGGTCAGGATGCGCCGCCAGCGTTACATGAGGGACGGCCACCGGCACTTCTCGTTCATCCTCGAAGAGGCGGCGTTGAGGGCCCGCTTCGGGGGACCGGAAGTGATGGCTGCCCAGCTCGGACACCTGCTCCAGGTCGCGGTCATGCCCAACGTCAGTCTCGGCGTGGTGCCGATGACGGCGGAACGGACCATGTGGCCCGTCGAAGGGTTCTGGATCTTCGATGACCTTCAGGTGATCACCGAGCTGGCTACGGCTCAGATCACGGTCAAACAGCCCAGCGAGATCGACATCTACGCGCACATGTTTTCCGAGCTGGCAAGACTCGCCTGTGTCGGACAGGCGGCCCGCAGTCTGATCGTGGATGCCGTCGCCGCACTCAGGTGAAAATCTGCAAGCACGCGCAAGTTCATTGAGGCCGACTTCTCCCGGGGCCGATGCTCTCTCAGCGGGGGCCGCAGCACGGATTCGCGAGCGCCGCGCAACCTGGCACACCCACAGGCTCCTACCGCACCGCTCACCGGTGCGTCCGCGGCGGAGAGCGGTTCCCGCCCCCGTCGGCTGCCTGACCCTCATCAACCCGAGTGGAGACACCGTGACGACGATGCTGGACGCCCCTGTCGCCCTGAGGCACGGGCGGGACCTCGTGAGTCCCGCGCTGTTCGAACGCCTCGCCGCGTTCTGCGCTGACGAGTACGGCCTCGAACGTGTCGTGGCCGACGGCGTGATGGATCAGGCCATCGCGTTCGTGTACATCATCGGCAGCCAGAAGGCCCACGACCTGGCGCCGAGCGAACGCGTGGACCCCGGATGGCACACGTTCATGCTCCACACGCAGGACTACGCCAACTGGTGCCAGGAGCAGTTCGGGTTCTTCGTGCACCACGCCCCGAACTCCAAGATCCGCACCCGGCCCCTGATGGTCTCCACGACGGGCCGGATCAAGGCGGCCGGTTTCGACGTGGACGAGAGGCTGTGGGGTGCCGCAGCCGACTGCAACCAGCCCGCGTGCTGCGCGGACGGCCCGTGCTGTTGATCACGGACTGACCGGCTGGTCCCCCTCACCTGCGCGAAGCGGTCCGGACGCCTGCAATGCGTCCGGACCGCCTCATTTCCCAAGGGTTCCATCAATGACAACGGATATCGAGGGCTTGACGGGGCGAGGCAGGGTCACCGTGTTCGCTCTCTTCGGGACCGTGTTCGGCTACACCTCACACCACTTGGACGAACGCCGCATCGGTGAGGTGGCCATCGTCGGTCCCCTCTCTCCCGGAGCGGACTGGTTCCGGCTCTGGCAGATGGCAGCCGAGATGTGCAAGGACGGAACGCCACGGGTGGGGCTGGCGCAATGGATCTTGACGCAAGCGACCCGCGCGTTCGTCGTCGGTAGCGACCGCATCGCTCAGTTCGAGGCTCAGAGCTGGAAGCTGGAGTCCGGTGGGCGGAGGGTCGGCTTCGGCGTCACCTATGCCAACCACGACGAGCTGTGGACGGGCAACATGACCGTCGAAGGACTCACCCCTGAGCAGGTCGCTGAACGGCCTTCGATCTATCGGACCTGAGTCGCCAATTCGTACGTGGCGCCCCCGGCCAACCCTCGGTTACGGAGCCAGCGCCTCCAGGAGGGTGCGCTCGCGCTCCGCGCTCAGGCCCGCCCGGCGCGGGCGGGCCAGGCCCGCCTCCCGTTCCCAGCGCAGGGTGTCCCTCAGCAGCTCGGCCCGGGGGCGGTGGCGCAGGCCGACCGCGGCCGCCGCCGCTCCGCTGCGCGCGCCGAAGCCGGCCCAGTCCCGGCCGGGCATCCACATGGCCAGGGATTCCGGCCCCATGAACCGCTCCACGCCCTGTGCGAGCAGCCAGTCCGGGTCGGCCTCCACGACCGGGCCGGTGTGCCCGCCCACCTTCCGGGACAGGGCGACCCACTCGGCGAACGGCACGATCGGGCCGACCGCGTCGTATGTGCCGGTCGTCCCGTTCTCCGCGCCGTCCAGCAACCACGCCGCGAGGTCCCGGACGTCGATCGCCTGCGTCAGCAGGTCCGGGGAGTCCGGGACCAGCAGGGGCGCCAGCGGGTCGCGGGCCGCGCGGGCCACCCAGTAACCGGTGCGGCCGCTCCCGTCGCCGGGGCCGCCGATCAGCCCGGCCCGCGCGATCAGCAGCCGGTCCCCCACCGCGGCGGCGGAGGCCTCCTCGCAGGCCACCTTCGCCTCCCCGTACACCTCGCGGCCGGCCTCGGCCTGGTGGGCCGCCGGAAGCAGCGCGGTCGACTCGTCCGCGCCCGGCCGCGCGTGCTCCGCGTACGCGCTGACCGACGACACGTACGACCAGTGGCGGGCGCGGCCGCCGAGGGCCGCCAGCGCGCCACGCACGAAGCCGGGCTGCCAGGACACTTCCACCACGGCGTCCCAGTCACGGCCCGCCAGGGCCTCGTACGCCGTCGGATCGCGCCGGTCGGCGGCCACCAGGCGTGCGCCCTCGGCCACCGTGCCGCTCTCCCCGCGGGCCAGGCAGGTCACCCGGTGCCCCCGCCCCTGCGCCTGCCGCGAGATCTCGCGGCCCACCCATGCCGTCCCGCCCAGTACCAGGATCTCCATCGGCCCACTCGACCACGGTCGGCGGGCCCGGGTCACGCCCCTTCGCCCAGAGCGGAGCGCCCCGTCGAGCGGGTACGCCGGAGCCCCCGCCGGAACGTGTCCGGCGGGGGCTCCGCTGTGCGTGTGTACGACTCCGGGATCAGCCGTTGAACGGCGTCACGGCCAGGATCTTGACCTGGGCCTTCTTGCCGTTCGGCAGCTCGTACTCGGCGTTCTCGCCGATCGCCTTGCCCATCACGCCGGACCCCAGCGGGGACTGCGGCGAGTAGGTCTCGAAGTCCGAGGAGGCGTATTCGCGGGAGGCCAGCAGGAACTCCAGCGTGTCGTCCTCGTCACCGTCGAAGGCGATCGTCACCAGGGTGCCGGGCGCGACCACGCCGTCGGACGCGGGCGCGGTGCCGACCTTGGCCTTCTCCAGGAGCTGCGTCAGCTGGCGGACGCGCAGCTCCATCTTGCCCTGCTCCTCCTTGGCCGCGTGGTACCCGCCGTTCTCGCGCAGATCGCCCTCCTCGCGGGCGGCTGCGATCTTGACCGCGATCTCCGTGCGGGCGGGACCAGAGAGGTAGTCCAGCTCGGCCTTCAGCTGGTCGTACGCCGCCTGGGTCAGCCAGGTGACGCTCTCGCTCGTCTGGGTCACAGGTGCTCCTCGTCGGTACAGGGGGACTAGGGGGTCATCAGGGTCGCCGACAATGGGCGAAACCACGAGCCTAACAATTCGGGAAGAAAAGGGGGAGGACACCCAGCGTGTGAAGTGTGTCCGGGCCCGTCAGCACGGCGTTCCGCCGCCGTGATGATCACCCGTACGGCGTCCCGCACCGCCCCGCACCGCCCCGCACCGCCCCGCGCGGGTCCTAGCGGGCGGCGGCCTCCGCCGGCTGGCAGCCGACCAGCTCGATCATCGCGGCGCGGCCGGTGGTCTTCAGCGACAGCATCTCGTCGATCCGGTCCGAGGCCTGGGCGAACGTGTAGTCCGCACGGCCGACCTCGCCGTGGTTCTTGTCCTGCGAGCTGAGCGTGCACACCCCGGTGACCGAGGCGTCCTTGCGGACCTCCAGGTGCACCTTCACCTCGGTGTCGGAGACCACCTGGAACTTGATGATCTCCCCGCTGACGGTCTGGCCGCCGACGTAGTCCCAGCCGATCCAGCCGACCACGCCCACCAGCACCGCCCCGAGCACCGCGCCCAGGATCTTGAGCTTCCGGTCGGTCCGCTCGTCCGCCGACCGGCCGTAACGGCCCTCGGGCAGTCCCTCGCGCACCGTGCTCATGATCGTTCCTCTCCAGAGGGGCCGGAACCTCACGGTCCGCGATTCGTTCGCCTGACCACTGGAGGATCCCACGCCCTTCAGGCGGGAGTGGAATCGGGGTTCCCGCGCGCCGCTCGCGCGGGGCGGCCCGAATCCGCCTCCGTGCCCCCAGGGCCGATGGCGCCCTCCAGCAGGTAGACGAGATCGGCGTTGAGCGACCGCCGCTCGCGTTCCGCGTGAGCGGCTAGGCGGGCGTGCAGGTCTGCGGGGAGCCGGAGAGTGACGCGCACTTCGGAATTCATGCCTGAATGGTGGCATGCAAGTGCTATTTTGACACCATGGCGACACCATCTGAGGAGGGCGCCGGGTACGCCCGGTACACCTATCGGCTGCGCGTGTCGTCCACCGCATCGGCGGCGTCGCTGTCGGAATGGGATCGGTGCCGCTGGGTCTGGAATCAGTGCGTCGAGCAGTCCAGGACGGCACACAGGTCTGGGGAGGCTTGCGGGCCGGGCGGGCTGGACAGACGGCTGACTGGCCGGCGTGCTGGGCAGCGCGCACTACCGTTGTCGGAACGCACGTATACCTGCGATGCGTGCGGAGCGGTCTCTCCGAGGGACCGGAACTCCGCGCGCGTGATGCTCGTCCGGGCTGGTCTCGCCCCGGCTGGCGCTGATCGCACAAGACCCGGGGGACCGCCGGTCCGTCGGGCAGCGTGAGCCAGGAATACCCCTCGCAGGAAGTGTGCTGAGGGGGAGGAGTCAATATAGAAGGCCACGCCCGACCCAAAGAGGATCCTGTCTTGACCGAGCAGCTTCGACTGATGGCCGTCCACGCCCACCCCGACGACGAGTCGAGCAAGGGCGCGGCCACCATGGCCAAGTACGTGTCCGAGGGGGTGCCCGTACTGGTCGTCACCTGCACCGGCGGCGAGCGCGGCTCGGTCCTGAACCCCAAGCTCCAGGGCGACAAGTACATCGAGGAGAACATCCACGAGGTGCGCGCCAAGGAGATGGACGAGGCCCGCGAGATCCTCGGCGTCGAGCAGGAATGGCTCGGTTACGTGGACTCCGGCCTGCCCGAGGGCGATCCGCTGCCGCCGCTGCCCGAAGGCTGCTTCGCGCTCGCGGACGTCGACGAGGCCGCCGGTGAGCTGGTGAAGCAGATCCGCGCCTTCCGGCCGCAGGTCATCACCACGTACGACGAGAACGGCGGCTACCCGCACCCCGACCACATCATGACCCACCAGATCTCCATGGTGGCCTTCGAGGGCGCGGCCGACACCGAGAAGTACCCCGAGGACGAGTTCGGCCCGGCGTACCAGCCGCTCAAGCTCTACTACAACCAGGGCTTCAACAAGCCGCGCACCATCGCCCTGCACGAGGCGCTCCTCGCGCGCGGCATGGAATCGCCCTACGGCGAGTGGCTGGAGCGCTGGAAGGAGTTCGAGCGCAAGGAGCGGACCCTGACCACGCACGTACCGTGCGGGGAGTTCTTCGAGATCCGCGACAAGGCGCTCATCGCGCACGCCACGCAGATCGACCCGGACGGCGGCTGGTTCCGCGTGCCCATGGACCTCCAGAAGGAGGTCTGGCCCACGGAGGAGTACGAGCTGGCGAAGTCGCTCGTCGACACTTCCCTCCCCGAGTCCGACCTCTTCGCGGGCATCCGGGAGAATGCGTAGCTATGAGCGCTACGCAGGCAGCACTGACCCAGCTCCTTCCGCTGGCGGGTGACACCTTCGACAAGAACAAGGTGACCCCCGGTCTCCTCGGCTTCATCGTGTTCGCGGCCCTCGCCGTGGGCGTGTGGTTCCTGATGAAGTCGATGAACCGCCACATGGGACGGGTCACCTTCGAGGAGGCACCCGACCCGGCGGCGGCCGGGACCCCCGCCGCGACGACCGAGGCACCCCGGGCCTCCTAGAGGCACCCCGGGCCTCCCCGAGGCCCCGGCGCACCCGCCGCCCGGCCCCCGCGAGGGGCGGGACGGCGGGTTCCGCGCGCCCTGAGCGCGCGATCGCGTAGGCGTCCATGCCCGGGCCTGCGCCCCCGGCCCCGCCCCCGCCCCCGCCTGCGCCCCCGGCCCCCGCCGCCGCCTGCGCCCCCGGCCCCCGCCTACGCCGACGGGGCCGGTACCGGGACGCCCATGATCTCCCGCGAGTGCCGGTCCGGGACCATCGACAGGCGCCACGCCTGCCAGCCCTCCGCCGGGTCCACCCCGCGCGCCAGGATCACCCCGTACGGCTCCAGGCAGTCCTCCAGCTTCCCGTCCCGCGCCGGGTGCGGCTCGGCCACCAGGGCCGCCAGCTCCGCCCGGGCCGCCGCGAGGCCCTCGGGGCCCGGGGTCGCGTACGCCAGCATCGTGCAGCGCAGGAAGCGCGCCCAGTCCCCGCCGCGCAGGTCCCCGTACGAGGCGAACAGCCGCCCCGCCTCCTCGCACAGCCCGACCGCCTGGGCGAGGCGCCCGTTGCCCGCGTCCACCACCGCCAGCTCCAGGCAGGTCCAGCCCTCCCCGTGGGCCAGCCCGATCCGCCGGAAGTCCGCCCGCGCGTCCACCAGCAGCTGCCGCGCGAACCCCGAATTGCGCAGGTTGCCGGTCTGGACCGCGCGCTGGTCCCGGGTCACCCGCCCCGAATGGTGGCGCGCGCACGCCAGCCCGTACACGTCCCGCATCCGCGAGAACATCGTCCGCGCCCGCTCCAGCTCCCGCACCGCCGGGTCCCGCTCGCCGCTCTCCTCCAGCGCCTGCCCCAGGTAGTACAGCGTCCACGCCTCGCCCCGCGCGTCCTCCGCCTCCCGGTGCCGCGCCAGCGCCTCCCGCAGCTGCTCGACCGCCGCAACCGGATCGCCGTCCACCACCCGGGCCCGCCCGAGCTGCGTCAGCGCCCACGCCTTGCCGCGGCCGTCGTGGGTGCGCCCGTACAGCTCCAGCGCCAGCCGCAGCTCCGCCTCCGCGCGCGGTACGTCGTCCATCCGCAGGCACACCTGGCCGAGCTGGAAGTGCGCCCACGCCTCGCCGTGCACGCTCTCGTTCTCCCGGTGCAGCACCAGCGAGCGCTCCAGCAGCGCCAGCGCCTCCGCCAGGTGCGCCAGGTCCCGCTCCACCGCCGCCAGCGCGTGCAGCGCCCACGCCCGGTCGCCCGCCAGCTCCGGCGGCTCCTGCAGCGCGATGGCCTCCCGGATCCGCGCCGCCGCCTCCGGCAGGTTCCCCTGGTGGTGCAGGGTGATCCCCAGCGAGACCAGCGCCATCGCCGCGCCCGCCTCCTGGTGCGCCTCCATGTACTGGTCCACCACCGACGTCAGCGTCGTACGCGCCTTGTCCAGCTCGCCGAGCTGGCGCGCCGCGATGCCCGTGCGCCACTGCACCGAACGCACCAACTTGCCCTGATCCACCGTCTGCGCCAGCTCGTTGATCTCGCCGAGGCGGTACAGGTCCCCCCGCAGCAGACAGAAGTCGCACAGCGCCCCCAGCAGGTCCAGCACCGCCTGCTGGTCCACGCCCTCCGACTGCCGCAGCGCGGAGGTGATGAAGCTCGACTCCTCCTCCAGCCAGCGCAGCGCCGCGTCCAGGGAGGCGAAGCCGTGGCCGCCGAAGTGGTTCGCCCGCGTCGACATCTTCCCGTCGACCATCCGGATCACCGAGTCCGCGAGCTGCGCGTAGTTGCGGATCAGCCGCTCGTGCGCCGCCGTCGCCGACGCCCGCTCCTCGTCCGCCGCCAGCCGCGCCGCCGCGAACGCGCGCACCGCGTCGTGCATCCGGTACCGCTCCCCGCGCACGTGGTCGACCAGGCCCGCCTTCGCCAGCTCCCGCAGCAGCCGCACCCCCTCCGGCTGGTCGGCCCCGATCAGCGCCGCGGCCGCGGCCGCCCCCAGCGAGGCCCGCCCGGCCAGCGCGAGCCGCCGCAGCAGCCGCCGCCGGTCCTCCGGCAGCCGTACGTACGCCAGCTCCAACGCCCGCTCCAGCAGGCCCCCTTCACCCGCGCGCACGCCGCCCAGCGGGGCCAGTACGCGCAGCGCCAGCGGCAGCCCCGCGCCCAGCGCCAGCAGCCCCGCCGTCACCTCGTCCGCGTACGGACCGACGCCCGCCGCCTCCGCGCCCGCCCGCACCACCTCCGCGGACTCCGCCGCCCCGAGCCGCTCCACCGCCAGGTGGTGCACCCACGCCGGGGTGTCCGCGGGCAGCTCCAGCGCCTCCCGCGCCGTCACCAGCACCAGGCTGTCCGAACGCTCCGGCACCAGCGTGCGCACCTGCGCCGCGTCCGCCGCGTCGTCCAGCACCACCGTCACCGGCATCCCCTGGAGGTGCTGGTGGTACAACTCCGCCAGTCTGCGCACCTGTTGGTCCGCCGAGGACCGCTCCCGGAAGAGCAGCTGCTCGCGCGGCGCGCCCAGCCGGTTCAGCAGGTGCAGCAACGCCTCCCGGGTCGGCAGCGGCGCCTCGCCGCTGCCGCCGCTCCCGCTCAGCGCCACCACGCAGGCGCCCCGGAACTGGTCCCGCAGCTGGTGCGCCGCCCGCACCGCGAGCGCCGTGCGCCCCACGCCCGGCTCGCCGTGCAGGACGACCACCACCGGGCGGGTCTGCGTGTTCGCCCGGGCCGCCCGCACCCACTGCGCGATCTGCCCGATCTCCGCCTGCCGCCCCGCGAACGGCCCGGCGGGCTCCGGCAGTTGCCCGAACGACTGCTCCAGCATCCGGCGTTGCCGTGCCTCGGCGCTGCGGTCCGACCCGCGCTGCTGCGGCGGCCTGGCCGGACGTTGGGTCCGCGCCGCCACCGTCACCTGTCGCTGCTGCTCCAGGAACGGCCGGATGCCGCGCACCTCCAGCGCGGACAGCCACTGCAGCCGGAGCTGCTCGGGGCCGCCGGGCTGACCCAGCGCCCCGGCCCGGCGGCTCGCCGCCGGCAGGTGGGTGCCGGTCACCTTCGCGACCGTCGCGAGGCCGCCCGCCACCAGCGCGGCGGCCCCCGCGGCCGCCGCGGTCACCGGAGCCGCGTCGAGCGCGAGATCCGTCCCGAAGGCGGCCGCCGCCGCCACCGCGGCGGCCAGCATCGCCGTCGACGTGCTCTGCCGCCGGAACGCCTCACGCAGCGAGTACTCCCCGGCCGCGGCCTCGTCGAGGGCCCGTACGTACGCCCCGTACTCGTCGGCGGCACTGGCGGCCAGCGCGTCGAGGGCCTCCCGCCCCCGCGCGAGCAGCGCGGCCTTGTCACCGGCCGCCCCGGACCGCAACAGCTCCTCGTCGACGGCCCGCACCAGCAGACGCTCGGCCTCACCACGATGACTGACCCGCATGCGCATCCTCCTCGAAGAGCCCGCCGCGAAGCCCCAAGTGTCCTGCGCGACGGCCCGGAGCGCGAGTGAATCTGAGCGAGATCAGAGGTAACGGGTGAGTGGGGAGACCGAATTGACGAATCATCGCCTCCGCTGATGACCGACAATCACCCCCCGTGGAACGACGCGTGAGAAAGGCGGCCTCGCGCGTGGCGTGGCTGACGGACCCGGCCCCGCTGCTCCTGGAATGACGCGGCCCGCGTAACCGACCGCCTGCTCGTGCGTTGAGCCGAGCATCGCAAGAGCAGTCGATCGGGAGAAAGACGTGGACTCCATACCTCACACCGCCGAAGGCGGTCTCGTGCCGGTGGCCTCGTACGCCCGCACGTCCCAGGACTCACGCGAGCGCGATGCGCGGGGCGTGCGCCACCAGCACCGGATCAACGAACGCACGGCCCGGGAGCACGGCTGCGTCGTCGTGGCGACGTACACGGACAACGCGTGCAGCGCCACCAAGGACGACCGGGACCGGCCTGCCTTCGAGCAACTGCTCGCAGACCTCCACCGCGGACACGCCTTCACCGCCGGACCGCTGGCGGGCGTGGTTGCCGTCGCGGACGACCGTCTCTACCGGAGATCAGAGGACTTCATCCGCTACATGGCCGCGCTGACTTCCGCGCCGGGCCGGGTGTACGTCGACCGGGACGGCTTGCGCGATCCGTACAGCAAGGCCGGGCTCCTGCGGGGCGCGGAATCCCTTCGGGAGGCGGTGGTGGAAGGGCGGATGCGCAGCCGCAGGGTCCAGGACTGGCATTGGTCACGAGCCATGGACGGGCTCCCGCACAGTGGCCCCAGACCGTTCGGCTGGCAGGAGGACCGGCAGACGCTGCATGCGGTGGAGTCCGGGCTCGTACGCAAGGCGATCGAGGATCGCATCGCGGGAAAACCCATCGGCGAGGTGGCGCGGGAGTGGTGTGAGCTGGGTATCACCGGAACACGTGGGGGGCGGCCGAACCCTCAGACGGTCGCCCAGGTCATCACGGCTCCGAGGGTGTGCGGCTTCCGCGCCAATCGGGGCGAGTTGCTGATGGATCCTGAAACGGGTGAGCCGTTGGTGGGGGCATGGCAGGCCATCGTCACTCCGGAGGAGTGGACGGCGGCCTGCGCGACGTTCTCGGCGGGCAGTCTGTACATGCATCGGGGCCCCCTCAGTCCGCGACTGACCGGCCGGAAAGCCGGGCCGAAGTACCTCGCCAGCGGATTTCTGCGCTGTGGCGCCGAGGTTGCGGGTGGCGGCACATGTGATCAGCCCATGGGTGGCTGCAAGAGCACGCGCAGCCGTAAGAGCCCGTACAACTACATCTGCAACGGGGCGGCCGGCCGCGGTTGCGGGAGGTGCGCCATCAGCGGCCCCTTGGTGGAGGACGCCATCGCTCGGTCGCTCTTTCCCGCGCACGGACGAGGGAAGGTCCGGCTCCCGGAGCCGATCAGACTGCGCTGGCATTCCGGCGAGATGAGGTTCGACGAGAAGAGGAGGGTGATCGCCTCGGTCTTCACGAGTCTTGTGATCCGGCCAGGGAGGAAGGGCTGCCCGGCCTGGGACTACTCGCGGGTCGTTCCGGTCTGGAAATGGGCCGACCGCATCCGGGGCGCTGAACCAGACGCCTGATGGCCCCGTCACGTGGCGGCGCGAGGCCGGTGCGGCAGGATGGGCGCCATGTCGAACCGCCTCGCGAACGAGACCTCGCCCTACCTCCTCCAGCACGCCGACAATCCGGTCGACTGGTGGCCCTGGTCGCCGGAGGCCTTTGCCGAGGCGCGGGAGCGGGGCGTGCCCGTTCTGCTAAGCGTTGGCTATAGCTCTTGTCACTGGTGCCATGTTTTCAGCTCTGAAAGCTTCGAAGATGAACTAACCGCCGCCTACATGAACGAGCACTTCGTCAACATCAAGGTCGACCGCGAAGAGCGGCCCGACATCGACGCCGTCTACATGGAGGCCGTCCAGGCCGCCACCGGCCAGGGCGGCTGGCCCATGACGGTGTTCCTGACCGCCGACGCAGAGCCCTTCTACTTCGGGACCTACTTCCCGCCCGAGCCCCGCCACGGGATGCCGTCCTTCATGCAGGTGCTCGAAGGCGTGCGCGGCGCCTGGGTGGGGCGGCCCGAGGAAGTGGCCGAGGTCGCGCAGCGGGTGGTGCGCGACCTGGCCGGGCGGGAGCTGGACTACGGCAAGGCCGGGCTGCCCGGGGCCGAGGTGTCCGCCGGGGCGCTGCTCGGGCTGACCCGGGAGTACGACGAGGCGCGCGGCGGGTTCGGCGGGGCGCCGAAGTTCCCGCCGTCCATGGTCATCGAGTTCCTGCTGCGCCACCACGCGCGCACCGGGGCCGAGGGCGCGCTCCAGATGGCCGAGCAGACCTGCGAGGCGATGGCGCGGGGCGGGATCTACGACCAGCTCGGCGGCGGCTTCGCCCGCTACTCCGTGGACCGGGAGTGGGTGGTCCCGCACTTCGAGAAGATGCTCTACGACAACGCGCTGCTGTGCCGGGCGTACGCGCACCTGTGGCGGGCCACCGGCTCCGCGCTGGCCCGGCGGGTCGCGCTGGAGACCGCCGACTTCATGGTCCGGGAGCTGCGGACCCGCGAGGGCGGCTACGCCTCGGCGCTGGACGCGGACAGCGAGGACCCGGCGACCGGGAAGCACGTGGAGGGCGCGTACTACGCCTGGACGCCGGAGCAGCTGACGGAGGTACTGGGCCAGGCGGACGGGGAGTTCGCGGCCGTGCTCTTCGGGGTGACCCCGGAGGGCACCTTCGAGCACGGCACCTCGGTGCTGCAACTGCCGGCGGGCGCCGTCGAGGGAGCCGACGGCGAGGCGGACACCGGCACCGGCACCGGCACCGGCACCGACGCCGAAACCGCCCCCGACGCGGACGCCGATACCGATACCGGCCCCGACGCCGCCGCGCTCGCCGACCGGATCGCCGGGATCAAGGCGCGGCTGCTCGCCGCGCGCGCCGAGCGGCCCGCTCCCGGGCGCGACGACAAGATCGTGGCCGCCTGGAACGGGCTGGCCATCGCCGCCCTCGCCGAGTGCGGGGCGTACTTCGACCGGCCCGACCTCGTCGAGCGGGCCACCGAGGCCGCGGACCTGCTCGTCCGGGTCCACATGGACGGCCGGGCGCGCCTGGCCCGTACCAGCAAGGACGGCAGGGCCGGGGTCAACGCCGGGGTGCTGGAGGACTACGGCGACGTCGCCGAGGGGTTCCTGGCGCTGGCCGCGGTCACGGGGGAGGGGGTCTGGCTGGAGTTCGCCGGCTTCCTCGTGGATCTGGTGCTGGACCGGTTCACCGCCGAGGACGGTTCGCTGTACGACACCGCGCACGACGCCGAGCAGTTGATCCGGCGCCCGCAGGACCCGACCGACACCGCCGCGCCCTCGGGGTGGACGGCCGCCGCCGGGGCGCTCCTGTCGTACGCCGCGCACACCGGCTCGGAGGCGCACCGCACGGCGGCGGAGCGCGCGCTCGCGGTGGTCGCGGCGCTCGGGCCGCGCGCCCCGCGCTTCATCGGGCAGGGGCTGGCGGTGGTCGAGGCCCTGCTGGACGGGCCGCGCGAGGTGGCGGTGGCCGGGGACCCCGGGGACCGGGCGACGGCCGCGCTGCACCGGGC
The DNA here is from genome assembly GCF_040296485.1 of Streptomyces sp. NPDC002138. Lineage (NCBI taxonomy): Bacteria > Bacillati > Actinomycetota > Actinomycetes > Kitasatosporales > Streptomycetaceae > Streptomyces > Streptomyces sp. NPDC002138. Next base: position 64,073 of record NZ_JBEOXE010000006.1, read on the forward strand.
CGCGCTGCTGGGGACGGCGCCCGGCGCGGTGGTGGCGGCCGGGCTGCCGGGGAAGGCGGACGGGAGCGTCGGGGAGTTCCCGCTGCTGGCCGGGCGGGAACTCGTACGCGGCCTGCCGACCGCGTACGTGTGCCGCCGGTTCGTCTGCGCGCTGCCGACGACGGACCCGGCGGAGCTGGCCGCCCAGTTGGGTACGGCCGCTCCCTGAGGGAGGGCGCCGGGGACGCGCCCTACGCGTGCTGGGCGGCCGCCATCGCGATGCCGACGAAGTGGGTGACGAAGGCGACCAGGGTCAGCGAGTGGAAGACCTCGTGGAAGCCGAAGTAGCGGACGGAGGGGTTGGGGCGCTTCATCCCGTAGATGACCCCTCCGACGCTGTAGAGGAGTCCGCCGACGATCACCAGTACCAGGACCGCGATGCCGCCCGAGCGCATGAAGTCGGGGAGGAAGAAGACGGCGGCCCAGCCCATGGCGATGTAGCAGGGCGTGTAGAGCCAGCGCGGGGCGCCGACCCAGAAGACCCGGAAGGCGATCCCGGCCGCGGCGGCGATCCAGACCGCCCACAGAAGGGTCCGTCCGGAGGAGGCCGGGAGGAGAAGCACCGTCAGCGGGGTATAGGTCCCCGCGATGATCAGAAAAATGTTGGCGTGGTCGAGGCGGCGCAGGATGGCCTCGCCGCGCGGCCCCCAGGTGCCCCGGTGGTAGACCGCGCTGACTCCGAAGAGCAGGCAGGCCGTGAGGACGTACACCCCACAGGCCACCCGGGCCTTGGTCGAGTCGGTGAAGGTCATGAGTGCCAGGCCCGCGACGACCACGGCGGGGAACATCCCGGTGTGCAGCCAGCCGCGCATCAGCGGCTTGGCCTCGGCTTCGGCCATGGGTGCGGCCATGGGTCCAGCCGTGGGTCCAGCCACGGCAGCGGCGTCAGAAGTCATGCCCCTCATGCTACCTACGCCTCCGTAGGTTTCGGTTGGCGCCCTTTGCCGAAGATTGACACGAGTGGTGATGCTCACGTGAGAGGCCCCCTGGACATATGCGCACATGCACCCGATGATCAGATGAGTGCGGTCGGCACCGGATGAGCGGAGCGCGAAGCATCCGGGTCGCAGCCCCCACGGGGCAAACACCAAACAAACCCCTCAACAAGGAGCAATCGTGGCGCGCGACAACGCGGCTCCCACCACCCACCCGACGGTCCTCCCCACCGATCACGCCGAACTGATCGCCTGGGTCGACGAGATCGCGGCGATCACCGAGCCGGACCGGATCGTCTGGTGCGACGGCTCCGAGGCCGAGTACGAGCGCCTGTGCGAGGAGCTCGTGGCCCAGGGCACGTTCAAGAAGCTCGACCCCGCCAAGCGCCCGAACTCGTACTACGCCGCCTCCGACCCCTCCGACGTCGCGCGCGTCGAGGACCGGACCTTCATCTGCTCCGAGAAGGCCGAGGACGCGGGCCCCACGAACCACTGGAAGGCTCCTTCGGAAATGAAGGAGATCTTTGCGGGCGAGAAGGGGATCTTCCGCGGCGCCATGAAGGGCCGGACGATGTACGTCGTCCCCTTCTGCATGGGCCCCCTCGGCTCCGAGCTCTCCGCGATCGGCGTCGAGATCACCGACTCCGCCTACGTCGCCGTCGCCATGCGCACCATGACCCGCATGGGAGCCCCCGTCCTCGCCGAGCTCGGCACCGACGGGTTCTTCGTCAAGGCCGTCCACACCCTCGGCGCTCCGCTCGCCGAGGGCCAGGCGGACGTCCCGTGGCCGTGCAACACCACCAAGTACATCTCGCACTTCCCCGAGAGCCGCGAGATCTGGTCCTTCGGCTCCGGCTACGGCGGCAACGCCCTGCTCGGCAAGAAGTGCTACGCCCTGCGCATCGCGTCCGTCATGGCCCGCGACGAGGGCTGGCTGGCCGAGCACATGCTCATCCTCAAGCTCACCCCGCCGCAGGGGGAGCCGAAGTACATCGCCGCCGCGTTCCCGAGCGCCTGCGGCAAGACCAACCTCGCCATGCTGGAGCCCACGATCCCCGGCTGGACCGTCGAGACGGTCGGTGACGACATCGCCTGGATGCGCTTCGGCGCCGACGGCCGGCTGTACGCGATCAACCCCGAGGCCGGCTTCTTCGGCGTCGCCCCCGGCACCGGCGAGCACACCAACGCCAACGCCATGAAGACGATGTACGCCAACACCGTCTTCACCAACGTCGCGCTCACCCCGGACGGCTCCGACGTCTGGTGGGAGGGCATGACCGAAGAGGCGCCCGCGCACCTCATCGACTGGAAGGGCAACGCCTGGACCCCGGAGAGCGGGACCCCGGCGGCCCACCCCAACGCCCGCTTCGCCGTCCCGGCCTCCCAGTGCCCGACGATCGCCCCCGAGTGGGAGGACCCCAAGGGCGTCCCGATCTCGGCGATCCTCTTCGGTGGCCGCCGCGCCTCCGCCGTGCCGCTCGTCACCGAGTCCTTCGACTGGAACCACGGCGTCTTCATCGGCTCGAACATCGCCTCCGAGAAGACCGCCGCCGCCGAGGGCAAGGTCGGCGAGCTGCGCCGCGACCCCTTCGCCATGCTGCCGTTCTGCGGCTACAACATGGGCGACTACATGGGTCACTGGATCAATGTCGGAGCCACTGCGACATCCAATGGGGACCAGGCCAAGCTCCCGAAGATCTACTACGTGAACTGGTTCCGCAAGAACGACGCGGGCAAGTTCGTGTGGCCCGGCTTCGGTGAGAACAGCCGCGTCCTGAAGTGGATCGTCGAGCGCCTCGACGGCACCGCCGAGGGCGTCGAGACCCCCATCGGCATCCTGCCGACCGTGGCCTCCCTCGACACCGACGGCCTGGACCTCCCGGCCGCCGACCTCGAGTTCCTGCTCACCGTCGACAAGGAGATCTGGCGCGACGAGGCCGCCCTGGTCCCCGAGCACCTCAACACCTACGGCGACCACACGCCCAAGGAACTGTGGGACCAGTACCACGCGCTCGTCGAGCGCCTCGGCTAGTCCCTCCCCCCACCGGCCGCCCGGGCCGGTGATCCCGGCCACCACCGCGTGGCCCCCTCATACCGAGGCCGGCTGTCCCCGGCCGAGGACCGACGCGGGATGTCCCGACCTAGGACTCCCCGCGACCTTCCAAATAGGTCGTGTGCGTCTGCTGTCGGCGGGCCTCCGTTTCCCGGAGGCCCGCCGTCAAGCGTTCCGCCTCGTCGTACAGCGCCGACAGCTGCCGCTCCAGGTGCTGCTCCGGCGACTCCCCGCCCGGCGTCAGCCGGGTCCACCAGCGGGTCCGGTTGTAGGTGTCCACGCACTCCGGCACGTCCTGCCGGATCCCCCGGGACAGCGCGTGCACCGTCTCCGGGTCCCCGGCGAGTACGTCCGCCACCCAGCCGGGGTCGAGCATCGCCCCGTACAGCTCCATCAGCCCGGCGAGCCGGTCCCCGGCGGCCGGCGTCAGGTCCACCCCCGCCAGGTACTCCCGCAGCCGCCCGAAGTCCTCGCGCAGCGTGCCCAGTTCCTCGGCCGCCTCGGGCACCGGCGGCACGGCGGCGACCTCCGGCGGGGCGATCAGCGCGCCCGCGCCGTACAGCCCCGCCACCACCAGGGGCCAGAAGGTCCCCGCCACCCCCGACACGGTCAGGGCCAGCCCGGCCACGCCTCCGGCGCAGCCCGCCAGGTTCTTCGCCGACTCCAGGTAGGCCAGGACCCGGGCCCCCGCGCCGCCCGCGCCCCTACTGGTAGCCACGGATCTCCTCGAAGGCGCCGTTCAGGGAACCGGTGCCGTCAGTGGCGTCGAAGAGCCGCCCGCCGGTCAGTTCGGTGATGCGGGTGAGTTCCTTGCGGGAGGAGTCGCCGAAGAGCACCGCGAAGACCGGCGTGTGCTTCTGCGCCTCCGGTAGCCCCGCGTAGAAGGACTCGAACTCCTTCGCGCTGTCCCCGCTCTCCCCGTCCGTCATCAGCACGATCGAGGTGAAGGCGTCCGCGTCGCCCTTCCCCAGGTGCTGGTACGCCGCCTTCAGGCTGCCGTACACCGCCGTGCCCCCGTCGGGCTCCAGGGACTTCACGTCGCCGCGGATGGCGTCCAGGGCGCTGCCCGGGTTCCCCGGTTCGACGACGTGCGTCAGGACCTTCTTCACTCCGTCGCCGAAGGGCAGCAGCGTCACCTCCTCGCGGTCCCGGAAGCGCCGCCCCGTCCCCGAAGTGCCGGTGCCCGTCAGGTCGGTGAGCGCCGACTTCAGCCGGCCGATCCGGTTGTCCTCGCCCATCGATCCCGAGGTGTCCAGGACGTACACCGTCCGCGAGGGGCGGCGCAGTACGTTCTCGTACGAGGCCAGCAGCCCGTCCGCGACCGAGAGGCTGCCCGGGAAGGGCAGCTCGCGGCGCTTGTCCGCGGCCAGCCCCGCCGCGGGCGCCACCCCCGGGGCCACCGGGCGGCGGAAGGTCTGCTCGGTGATCGCCTTCTGCGCCTCGGGGCCGCGCAGGTACGCGGTCAGGACCCGGCCCGACTCGCGCGCCCCGGCCGGGGCCGAGGTCAGCAGGGTCAGTGGATAGCCCGCGGTGACCACCCCGTCGCGCGGGCGGATCACCGTCAGGTCCGTCTTGCCGTCCCGGTTCATCGACAGCAGCACCGACTCGTAGTTGACCAGGGCGTCCACGTCACCGCGCTTGGCGTAGGCGGTGGCGAGCCAGCCCGAGGACCCGGAGGTCAGCTTCTGCCCGGTGAAGAACTCCTTGAGCCGCGGGGTGGCCTGGGCCACGTCCGCGTCCGTCAGCGCGGCCTGCGCGCCCGAGAGGCCCGAGGCGACCGAGACCAGCGCGGAGAAACCGGAGTTGGAGCGCAACGGATCGGTCATCCCGTACGACAGCTTCCCCGCGGCCACCGCCTCGTGCACGGCGGACCAGGTGACCTCCTCCGGCTTCCAGCCGAGCCGGGCCATGGCCTGCGGCCGCACCCCGAGCGCGACCGGCGAGGACATCACGGGGGTTTCGGAGCTGAGCTTCCCGGCCGCCCCCGGGCGCAGCCGCAGGTAGTCGTTGGAGGACAGCCAGATCGCGTCGTACTTCCCGTCGGCCTTGCCCGAGGCGACCTGCTCGGCCGCGTCCAGGGTGCCCGACCAGGTCAGCTCGACGGTGACCCCGGTGGCCTTCTTCGCCCGGTCCAGGACGGGCCCCAGGTCCGCCAGCTCGCTGGAGGCCAGCACCCGCAGCGTGCCGTCCCGGTACGTCGTCGCCTTGGGGCCGCCCGAAGCGCCGTCCGAGGAGCCGCCCGAGGTGCAGGCGGTGGACCCGAGCAGGGCGGCGGTCAGCGCCACGGCGGCCGCGAGCCGTCTGCGGATCACCGCGGTACGCCGGCTCACCGCTCGCCCCCTTCGAGGGCGCCCGCGGTGCGGGTGCGCGCCAGGTAGCCCGACGCCGCCTGGAGTTCGCCGGTCAGCGACTCGATGGTGGCGGCCATGTTCTCGGTGGCCTGCACCTTGAAGGTGTCGATGGTGTCGAGGGTCCGGTAGATCTGCGCGAACGCGGCGCGCAGGGTCTCCGCGCCGACCGCCGGATCGGCGGCGATCCGCTGGATCTCCCCGCTCTGCGTGGCCAGCATCTCCGCGTTCCCGCGGATCAGCCCTTCGGTGGTGTCGCGCAGGGTGTCGACCTGCTCGATCACCTTGCGCTGGCTGTCGAGGGCGGTGGCCAGCATGACGGCGATCCGCAGCGCCGAGACCGTGGTGGTCGCGGCCCGGTCGACGCCCTTGACCAGCTCGTCGTTGGTGCGCCGCACCACGTCCATGGCCAGGTACCCCTGCGCGCACACCGCGAGCTGGGTGAGCAGGTCCTGGTGCTTCTGCCGGACCGGGAACAGGACGTCCGCGCGCAGCGCGTCGGCCTGCGCCGGGTCGGTGTGCTCGGTCTCGGCGATCCGCTGCCCGATCGCCGCGTCGAGGGCCTCGGTGAGGACGGCGCACTCCTGGAGCCGGCCCATCGTCTCCCACAGCCGGGCCCGCTCGGTGTGCAGCGCGGCGTTGTCGCGGCGCAGCTCGTCCTGGCCGCCGCGCAGCGCGCCGACGATCCGGTTGAGGGTGGCCTGCGAGGAGGCGTACTTCGCCACGTGGTCCCGGAACCGGTTGCCGCCCGGGAGCTTGGCGAGGAGGCGGCGGGCGCCCTTGGCGGGGCTCTCGCGCGGATCCAGGTCCTCGACGGTGCGGCGCAGCTCCACCAGCGAGCCCGCGACCCGGGCCTGCGCGTCCCCGCCGTCGGTGCCCAGGGAGCGCACGGCCCGGTCCAGCATCCGGTTGGACTGCTGGGCGGCGCTGCGGATGTCGGCGCCGCCGAGCCCGGTCATCTCGCCGATGCGCTGCGCGAATTCGGGTGAGCGGGCGTCGAGTCCGGCGAGCGAGGCGACGTACTCCCCGGCCCGGCGGGCCATCTCGTCGCGGACCCCGTCCTCCATCGGCACGAGACCGGTGGCCTGTTCCTTGCGGATCGCGGCGACGGGCTCGGGGGCGGTCAGGACCAGCGGGCTGTCCCCGGGGCCGCCGGGGCCCTCGGGAGGTGTCAGTGTCATGGCGTGTCCCCCTGCGCCTCGGCGCGCGCCGCGAGCGTCATCAGGATGGTGACGGTGGGCGTGTTCACCTGGCGGATTCCGGTGAGCTTCTGGTTGAGGTAGTCGGTGTGCGGGGCGGTGGCGGTGGTGAACTCGATGAGGCCGTCCTGCGGCCGCAAGCCGTGCCGGACGGCCAGCTGCCGCAGCGCGGGGTCGGTGGCGAGCAGGCCGCCGAGGTCCTTGGCCTTGTCGTTCAGCGGCACGAAGCTGTGCGCCGAGTTGACGGTGGTGTCCGGGTAGAGCACCACCATGGCGGCGAGGTCGGCGGGCTGCTGCTTCTGCAGCAGGAGCGCGGCCACCTGGGACTCGTACACCAGGATCAGTGGATCGCCGGCGCCGCTGACGAAGGCCCGGAAGGGGTCGTCCGTGGAGGGCGGCAGGGCGCCCTGGACGGCGATCAGCTTGCGCAGCAGGGGAGCCGTGCGGTTGATGCCCGCGTCGTCGGAGACGACGGTGTTGCCGTTGGCGACGTTGGAGGCCGCGGCGAGGAAGAGGGCGCCGGAGTTGGAGGAGGCGGGATCGGTGGTCTTGATGAACACCGTGCCGGTCAGCTCGGCGTCGGCCGCGGCGCCGGGCAGCTGCTGCCAGGTGCGGTCCTCGGCGGCTGCCTTGAGGTAGGGGCCCATGAGCAGGGTCCCGGTGTGCGTGCCGGTCATGGTCACGAGCTTGTTGTCGGCGAGCACCTTGGCGGCGTTCGCGCGGGCCACGACGACGAGCGGCGAGTAGAAGGGACGGGTGGTCTGAGCGCCCTGGAGCTTGGCCTTGGCCTCGATCCCGTGGGCGGGCTCACTGCTGCTGGGGAAGGCGAAGTCGTACTGGTCCAGGGGCAGTTTGTCCATCGCCCAGGATCCGGACGTCTCCGTCCTGACGGTGTAGCCCTTGGCGGCCAGGGCCTTCACCACATCGGGGTCGTTGAAGAACTCGGCCTTCTCCGAACCGATGACTCCCCGCACGGTCCTCGTTGCCGTGCTCGCTGTGCCCGGGTCTCCGTGGCCCACGAGGATCACGGCGATGACGCCGCCGATCAGGAGGGCCGCCAGGGCGATTCCGAAGATGCGTCTCACGGGGGCAGCGTGCTCACGGAAACACACATTCCGCGCGCGGTTGAGTGAACGTCAGGTGAGCAGGTGGTCCCACTTCGACCGCGGGTGAATCATCGGTGGCATGAGGCAAGGATGCGCAGTCGTGAGGCGGCCATGAAGCAAGTGAGCGGGTGGCTGGCCGCGCTGGTGATGGTGGCCGCGGGGCTGGTCTTCGTCCCGTTCGCCCTGTACGTGTGGGCGAGCAGCGGGCCGGAGCCCTCCGGGGCGGCGGCGCGGCCGGTGGCCGAGGACGTGGCGGTGACGGGCTGCCGAATCGATCCGGCCAGCCGTCGGGTGCTGGCCCGGGTCGAGGTGGTGAGCCGGACCGGGCGGCCGGGCTCGTACGTCGTGACCGTCGAGTTCCGCCAGGGCGGTACCGGGGGCTCCGGCGCCACCGGGAGCGACGTGCCGGTGCAGTCGCTGGTGCGGGTGGCCGCCGTGCGGCCGGGCGAGGTCGGCCAGGGAGAGGCGGTCGGCCCGGCGTGGCCCGCGGGCGTGGTGCCGTGGTGCGGGGTGGCGTCGGTGGAGCTGTCCCCGACCACGGGGTGAGGCGCGCGGGGTCCCGCGGAGGGCGCGCGGCGCGCGGGCGGAGGCGGCAAGGGCGCGCGGCGCGCGGGCAGGGGCCGCGCGGGCGGCTTCCGCACGGGCCCGCGGCGCACGCGCGCGGGCCGGGGAGCATGGCACCCGGTCCGAGGCCTCCGCGGCCCCGGACCGGGGCCGTCTAGAGGGCGCCTGCCGGGTCGGCGGCGGCGGAGTGCGCGTCCATGCGCTCGGCGGCGAGGATCGCCACGGCGGTGTCGGCGCGCGAGGCGGCGACGACGAGGGCGCGGCCGGCGAGGTCGTGGGCGCGCTGGTGCAGGGCGCAGCGGTCGGCGTCCCCGTCGGCGGCGGGCCTGCCCTGGATCCGGGTGGGCACGCGGCCGCGCAACCGGGCGACCTCGGCGGAGATCCGGTCGGCGGCCTCGTCCAGCCCCAGCTCGTCGGTGACGGCGAGCAGGGCGGACAGGTGGCCGGCGAGCTGGCTGTCCAGCGCTTCGGCGCGGCTGCTGTGCGGGTATTCGGCGCGGCCGCCGCCCATGCGGTGGACCGACTTGGTGCGGATCGGCTCGTACATGAGGGGGCCTCCTGCGGTGTCAGGAGACCATCCTACATTGGATCCGTTCTAAAGTTGAGCTGAATCCGGCCGTAGCCCGTCAGTGCTGGCTGTAGCCGTCCAGGAAGGTCCCGATCCGGGTCACGGCGTCGGCCAGGTCCTTGGCGCTGGGCAGGGTGACGATCCGGAAGTGATCGGGCTCGGGCCAGTTGAAGCCCGTACCGTGCACGACCATGATCTTCTCGGCCCGCAGCAGGTCGAGGACCATCTGCCGGTCGTCCTTGATCTTGTAGACCGAGGGGTCCAGCTTCGGGAAGAGGTACAGCGCTCCCTTGGGCTTCACGCACGTGATGCCCGGGATCTGCGTGAGCAGGTCGTACGCCGTGTCGCGCTGCTCCAGCAGCCGCCCGCCCGGCAGCACCAGGTCCACGATCGACTGACGGCCGCCGAGGGCGGTGGCCACGGCGTGCTGCGAGGGCATGTTCGCGCACAGGCGCATGTTGGCCAGGATCGTCAGGCCCTCGATGTAGGACGAGGCGTGCTTCTTGGGGCCGCAGACCGCCATCCAGCCGGAGCGGTAACCGGCGACGCGGTAGTTCTTGGAGAGCCCGTTGAAGGTCAGGGTCAGCAGGTCCGGCGCGATGGCGGCCGTCGGCGTGTGCGTGGCGCCGTCGAACAGGATCCGGTCGTAGATCTCGTCCGAGCAGACCACGAGGTTGTGGCGGCGGGCGATGTCCGTCAGCCCGCGCAGCATCTCGTCGTCGTAGACCGCGCCGGTCGGGTTGTTCGGGTTGATGATCACGATCGCGCGGGTGCGGTCGGTGACCTTCCGCTCGATGTCGGCCAGGTCCGGCATCCAGTCGGCCTGCTCGTCGCACCGGTAGTGCACGGCGGTGCCGCCGGCCAGCGACACGGAGGCGGTCCACAGCGGGTAGTCGGGCGCCGGGACGAGCACCTCGTCGCCGTCGTCCAGCAGGGCCTGCATGGACATCTGGATCAGCTCGGAGACCCCGTTGCCGATGTAGATGTCCTCGACGTCCAGGTCGATGCCCTTCGTCTGGTAGTGCTGCATCACCGCGCGGCGCGCGGACAGCAGCCCCTTCGCGTCCCCGTAGCCGTGGGCCGTGCCCAGGTTGCGGAGCATGTCCTCGAGGATCTCGGGCGGGCACTCGAAGCCGAAGGCCGCCGGGTTGCCCGTGTTGAGCTTAAGGATGCGATGACCTGCCGCTTCGAGCCGCATGGCCTCTTCGAGCACGGGCCCGCGGATCTCGTAGCAGACATTGGCGAGTTTCGTTGACTGGATCACCTGCATGGCCGGAGCTTACGGGGCCCGGCGCCCCCGTGCTGCGGTATTCGGCCTGCCGAGTGAAGGGTGAATTGCCCCGGTTCGGGAGATGGGCGGGGTGGCGGCGGGCCGCGCCCTTGGAAACGGGGGCGCACTCGCGTTCCGACCTGCGGAATGGGTGCGTCGCACAGGAAGGGCCCGGGCCGGTGTTGCGCTCGTCACGCCGGGGTCCGCCGGGGGGCCGGACCTCCGGGTCAGAGCACGGCGTACGTCGTCTGCATGAAGCCCGCGTCCAGGACCTTGGCGGCGGTCAGCTGGAGGTCGATGTCCTTCTTCAGCGCGCCGAAGAGGGGCAGGCCCTCGCCGATCAGGACCGGGGCCGTGGTGATGATCAGCTCGTCCAGCAGGTCCTCCCGCAGGAAGGTCTGGATCATCTTGCCGCCGTCCACGTACACGTTCCGCGCGCCCCGCTCGGTCAGCCCGGCCAGCAGCTCCGCCAGCGAGCGGTAGACCGTGACGCGCGGGTCGTCCGTGGTCAGCGTGGTGCTGAGGACCGCGACGCGCTTGTCCCCGTACGGCCAGAAGCCGAAGGAGAGCACCTTCTCGTACGTGTTGCGGCCCAGCGCCAGGGTGTCGATCCCCGCCATGAACTCCTCGTAGCCCGTCTCACCGGCCTGCGCGCCGCGCAGGGTGAGCCACTCGATGTCGCCGTCCGGGCGCGCGATGAACCCGTCGAGGCTGACCCCGATGGTCACGGCCGTCCGGAACGGCCGGTCGGCGCGCCGCGCGGGCCGCTCGGCGGGGTCCATGCGGTAGCTGGTCGGGTCGCTCATGAAGGGGGCCTCCGCGTGTGGTCGTCCGTTCATTCCACCACGCGGGTGAGGGGCGGGCGCCATTGCGGTGATGGCGCTTCTCGCTCTCATTGGATCAACGATGACGAACGCCGCTCATGCTCCGCCAACGTCCGGGCGCGGCCGGTCCGTTCCCGCAGCGCTCGATGATGACCAGGGGGATCTCGCGGGGCGTGCGGGCCTGGTCGTCCTCGTACGGGGGCCACAGCGCCGTCATCACCGGCCAGTACGCCTCGCGTTCCGCCGGGGTGGCCGGGCGGGCCTTTGCCTGGAAGGGGACCGGGTCCGTCTGGACGCGGACCTCGGGGTCCGCTTCGAGGTTCTGGTACCAGTCGGGGTGGTCCAGTGCGCCGAAGGCCGAGGCGGCGACGATCAGGCGGCCCTCGTCCTCGGCGTAGATCAGCGGGGTGCGGGCCGTGCGGCCGGTGACGCGGCCGATGGTGGTGAGCAGGAGCGTGGGGACGCCGTGCCAGAGGTGTCCGTCGATGCCGCCGGTGGCCACGTACTCGCGTACGTGCGCCAGCTCCCGCTCGCCCAGCGGATCTGCGGGGTGGTCCCAGTCGACGTCGGCCTTCTGCATGGCGTGCCTGCCCTCCACGGTGCGGACTTGGCGTTGCGGTTGTGCGCGGCTAACGAGGCGCCGCCGGTTCCGTCACCCTGGCCGTGGCGACCGTGGTGCGGGGCGGCCGGGGAGCGTGTCGGGCGCGCCCCCGGCCGCGTCGCTCGGGCCCGTTCGGCGCCGGGCCCGTTCGGAGCCGGGCCCGTTCGGCGCCGGGCCCGTTCGGCGCCAGGTCCGTCCGGCGCCGGGCCCGTTCGGCCTCAGGCCCGCTCGGCCTCAGGCCCGCTCGGCCCGCTCGATCAGGACCGGCTCGACCGGTACGTCGCCGTGCCCGCCCGCGCGGCCCGTCCTGACCGCGGCGATGGCGTCGACGACCTCCCGGCCCTCGGTGACCGCGCCGAAGACGGCGTAGCCGAAGCCGCCCGGGGTCGGCGAGGTGTGGTCCAGGAAGGCGTTGTCCGCGGTGTTCACGAAGAACTGCGAGGTCGCCGAGTGCGGGGCGCTCGTCCGGGCCATGGCGACGGTGTAGGCGGTGTTCTTGAGGCCGTTCGCCGCCTCGTTCCGCACCGGCGGCAGCGTGGGCTTCTGGTTCATGTCCGGGGTGAAGCCGCCGCCCTGGTTCATGAAGCCGGGGATGACCCGGTGGAAGACCGTGCCGTCGTAGTGGCCGTTGTCGACGTAGGAGAGGAAGTTCGCCACCGTGGCGGGCGCCTTCTCCTCGTCGAGGTCGATCACGATGGCGCCGAAATTGGTGGTCAGCCTGACCTGGGGCATGGGGTCGTCCCGGTCCCTTCTGGGAGTGCGCAGATGCGGAGGTGCGCAGGTGCGGCGATGCGGAAGTGCGGAGGGGAAGCCGGGTGCGGCTCCGGCCTCCAGCTTCGCAGACCTGGCATTACGTGCCACCACGGGGGATAGGCGCAGGTGGAGGGCGTGCGGAAGCCCCGGGGACGGGTGCGCCCCCGGGGCCGGTCGCCGGCTACGGGAGGTAGCGCTCGATGACCGCCGGGCCCTCCTTCTCCATCAGCTCTCGTGCCTTTTCGAGCCGCTCCGGAGTCGGGTCCTGCCCGCGCGCCATCACGAGGTCTTCGGGGTCGTACGGCCGCTCCCCGCCCGAGAAGAGCTTGGCCGGCCGACTGGGCTGCTGGTCCGATTCACTGTCCATCGCGTACCTCCTCCACTGCCCCCTGGCCCCATCCTGCGGCGCCACGCCCGCCAGCGCACCTCGGCCGCGCGGGCCCGGCTACGCGGCCAGCGTCAGCAGTGCCCCGCCCGCCGCCAGCGTCCCGCAGATGGCCAGGTTGACCACCTTGTGCTCCATGAACACCGCGACGAACTCGCGGATCGTGGCGCTCGGCCAGAAGTACGCGGCCGTCGGCGCGCCCAGCACCTGGCCGTTGACCCGCGCCTTGCGCGCCATCATCGCGGCCCGGAAGGCGTGGAAGTTGTTGGTGACGACCACGCACCGGTAGCCCGGGGTGTCCCCGGCCATGATCCGCTCGCTGAACAGGAGGTTCTCCTCCGTCGTGCGGGACTGGTCCTCCAGCCGGAGGTGCCCGGCCGGGACGCCCTCCGCGATCAGCCAGTCCGCCATCGCCCGCGCCTCGGAGACCTTCTCGTCCGAGCCCTTGCCGCCCGAGGGCAGCAGCACCGGCGGCTTCCCGCCCCGGGCCACCTGGGCCCGGTGGATCTGCATGCCCTTGCGCAGCCGGGAGGCCAGCAGCGGCGGCACCCGGTCGCCGCCGATCAGGCCGGAGCCCAGCAGCACCACGTAGTCGACGTCGCCGCGCACCGTGATCCGCCCGTACAGGTACGCGTACCCGAGGAAGCAGAGGAAGAGGAAGGACACGTACAGCGCGACCAGGCCCACCGTGACGGTCGCGGCGGCCGCCTTGGCCGAACCACTGTGCGCCGCCAGCACCGGCAGGGCGAGCAGCCCGAGGATGCCGAGCCCGGCCAGCAGGGACAGCAGGTTGCCCAGGCTGCGCCCCTCCTTGCGGACCATCGTCACGCCGTTGGCGATCAGGAAGAAGGCCAGGGCCACCACCCCGAGCGCGGGGACCGCGAACACCGCCAGCGCGACGAACGGGCCGATCCCGCCCGGCGCGTGCCGCAGCTGCGCGAGCAGGCCGAGCAGGAAACCGATGCAGGTCAGGCCCAGGTACACCGCGTTGCGAAAGCGCCGCCGGTCCTCCCGGGCGCTGATACCGAAGAGGACGAGGAACAGCAGGGCCGGGGCAAAGGCGAACATGTCGGCCATCCTAGGTGGCGAAGATGAATGATCAACGGCCGCGATACGGGGTCCTGCGGACCGAGCGCCCGGCCAGCACGTCCGTCCTGCGGCCGTCCCGGATCACCGGGCGTCCGTCGATCAGCACGTGCGGGATCCCGGTGGGCGCAGCCCGCGGTTCCTCGTACGTCGACCCGGCCGCGACCGTGTCCGGATCGAAGAGCACCAGGTCCGCCCGGTACCCCTCGCGCACCAGCCCCCGGTCCGGCAGCCGGAGCCGGGCCGCCGGGCGCCCCGACAGGTGCGCCACGCACTCCTCCAGCGAGAGCACCCCGAGCTCGCGGACGTAGCGGCCGAGGTAGTGCGGGAAGGTGCCGTACGCCCTCGGGTGAGGCTTCGCGCCCCGCAGGATGCCGTCCGAACCACCGGTGTGCACCCGGTGGCGCATGATCGCCCGTACGTTCTCCTCGTGCCCCACGTGCTGCAGGACCGTCGGCGCCAGCCGGTCCCGGAGCAGCAGGTCCCGCGCGGTGTCCCAGCCGTCGAGGCGGGCGCCGACGTACCCCGCGAGGGCCGGGTCCGCGACCCCGGAGATCTCGATCGTCGACCAGTCCACCGGCACCCCGTGGCAGCCGTCCGCGCCCGTCACCTCCAGCGCGTGCCGGATCCGCCCGGCCTCGGCGTCGTCCCGCAGCCGGGCCAGCACCGCCTCGGGGCCGCCCTCGTTCGCCCAGCTGGGCAGCAGCGCCACGAGGGTGGTGCAGCCCGGCGTGTACGGGTAGCTGTCGAGGGTGATGTCCGCGCCGTCGGCGAGCGCCGCGTCCAGCAGGTCCAGGAGCGAGCCGGCCCGGCCCGCGTTCTCGGCGAAGTTCATGGTGGCGTGCGCGAGGTGCAGGGCGCAGCCCGCCTCCCGGGTCAGCGCGACCATCTCGGCGTAGGCGGCGAGCGCGCCGCGCCCGTACGAGCGGTGGTGCGGGCAGTAGTAGCCGCCGTACGAGCCCACCACCCGGCACAGCTCGGTCAGTTCGGCGCCCGACGCGTACATGCCCGGGGTGTAGGTGAGCCCGGACGACATCCCGACCGCGCCCTGCGCCAGGCCCTCGGCGACCAGCCGCCGCATCCGGTCCAGCTCGGCGGCGGACGCGGGCCGGTCGTCCCAGCCCACCGCGTACGCCCGGACCGTGCCCTGCGGGACCAGATAGGCGGCGTTCACCGCGATCCCGCGGTCGAGCCGGTCGAGGTACTCGCCGACCGTGCGCCACTCCAGGCCCGGGTCCAGGTCGGCGCCGTCGCCGTTCCAGCCCGCGATGGCGGTGCGCACCTCGCCGAGCGTCCGGTCGTCGACCGGGGCGTACGACAGGCCGTCCTGGCCCAGGACTTCGAGGGTCACGCCCTGGGCGGCCTTCGCGCTGTGGTCCGGATCGCGCAGCAGGGCGAGGTCGCTGTGCGCGTGCATGTCGATGAAACCGGGGGCCAGCGCGAGCCCGTCGGCGTCCAGGGTCCGGCGGCCGCCGGAGCGGATCCGGCCGATCGCGGCGATCCGGCCCTCGTGCACGGCGACGTCGGCCGGGTACGAGGGCCCGCCCGAGCCGTCCAGGATCCGGGCTCCGCGGATGACGAGGTCCATCAGAAGAAGGTGCGGACGAACTCGGTGACCGTGCCGTCCGCCGCCACCACCGGGATCAGCTGCCACTTCTCGAAGATCGTGCAGGGGTGGGACATAGTGAGCGCCACCAGGTCGCCGACCTCCAGGTCCCCGGCGCCGTCGGTCTCCAGCCAGGCGTGCTGGTCGGACAGCTTCACCAGGCGCACCCCCTCGGCCGGGCGCTCCACCCCGTCGCGGGCCCCGCGCACCAGCTCGGGCACCGGCAGCCCGAGGTCGTACGCCAGGTCGCGCTTGCCCGCGTTCAGGAAGGCCTGGGTGGGGGAGGGGCGGGAGACGACCTGGGCCCACAGCCGGAAGGCGGGGCGCAGCGCGCCTTCTTCGGGCACCCGGTTGAAGGGGGTCAGCTTGCCGTACCAGTCGTGGTCGTGGGAGACGTACGCGCCGGAGCGCAGCAGCTTGAGGACCGGCGCCGACAGGGGCGGCAGCTCGGCGAAGACCTCGGCGACGCTGTCGAACCAGGCGCTGCCGCCCGCGCTCAGCACGATCTCCTCGCCCGGGGCGAGGGCGCCGAAGCGGCCCTCCTTGTCTAGGGCGGTGGTGAGCGCGGTCAGCCGGCGCAGCCAGGCGCCGACCTTCGCGGCGTCGGCCCCGGGCACCTCGGCCTCGTAGCCCGCGACGCCGACCAGGCGCAGGGTCGAGGTGCGCTCGACCGCGTCCGCGAGGGCGTGGCATTCGGCCTCGGTCCGGGCGCCGGTACGGGCCCCCTCGCCCGCGCCGAGCTCGATGACCACGTCGACCGGGCGGGTGCGGTCGGCCTCGGCCAGGGCCTGGTCCATCAGCTCGATGCCGCGCAGGGAGTCGACGTAACAGACGAACCGGAAATCGGGGTCGGCGGCGAGTTCGGCGGCGACCCAGCGCAGGGCGGCGGGGTCGACGAGCTGGTTGGCGAGGAAGATCCGCTGGATGCCGAAGGCGCGGTAGACGCGGGCCTGGTGGGGCATCGCGGCGGTGATGCCCCAGGCGCCGTGCTCCAGCTGGCGCTCGAACAGCTGCGGGGACATGCAGGTCTTGCCGTGCGGGGCGAAGGCGAGGCCGTGGCGGGCGGCGTAGTGGCCCAGCAGGGCGAGGTTGTGCGCGAGGGCGTCGGCGTCCAGGGTCAGGACGGGGGTGGTGAACCCGCCGGTGTGCAGGTCGCGGCGCTGGGCGGCCAGGTCTCCGACGGTGAGGCCGGTGGTCTGGGCGTCCGGGGGGAGGCCCTTGAAGCGGTGGTCGACCGGTTCGTCGGCCAGGTGCTTGACGGTGTCCGTGGGGGAGTGGGCCATGGGTGCCTCCTCGCGTTGCGTGTGCTGCAACGGTCGTTGCGGGTTGTGGCTCCCGCTGTCTAACATCCCGGGTGACGACGGGTCAAAGTGACCCGTGGCCCCCTCAACCACCGGGCACCCCGCCCTGTCCGCCCCGCCGAGGCAGGACGTGCCTCCGGCGGCGCCTCAATCGCCGGCGGGGCTGATGTGGGCTCGGGACCGTGTTCCGGCCTCGCCGAGGCCGGACGTGCCTCCGGCGGCGCCTCAAACGCCGCGGGGCTGATGTGGGCTCGGGTGGCGTCGTGAGGGGCCGGGGGGCTGAAGATCGGCCTCGCCGGCGTGTGAGGCGCCCCCGGAGGGCGGATCGGCCGCGCCCGCACGGTGGGTGGGGGGAGTACGGGTCCGGGGCGGAGCCCCGGGGAGGAGTGGGATGAGTCAGTCGGTCGACCGGGCGCTCGGGATCCTGCCGCTGCTCGCCCGCGGCCCCGCCGACCTCGGCGGAGTCGCCCGCGAGCTGGACGTGCACAAGAGCACCGCCCTGCGCCTCCTGCGCACCCTGCACGCGCACGGCCTCGTCTACCGCCAGCCCGACGGCCGCTACCGCCTCGGCGCACACCTCTTCGCCCTCGCCGCCGAGGCCGTCGAGAACCTGGACGTGCGCGAGATCGCCCACCCCCACCTCGTCGACCTCGGCGCCCGCACCGGCCACACCGTGCACCTGGCCGTCCACCAGGACGACGAGGTCGTGTACATCGACAAGGTCGACAGCCGTTACCCCGTCCGCATGTACTCCCGCATCGGCAAGCCCGTCCCGCTGACCGTCGCCGCCGTCGCCAAGGTGCTCCTCGCCGACCTCCCGGAGGGCGAGCGCCGCGCGCTCGCCGCCCGCGTCGACTACCCGCGGTACACGGCCCGCTCGGTCCCGGACGCCGACGCCTTCCTGCGCGAGCTGGCGCTCGTACGCGAACAGGGCTGGGCCGCCGACCTCGGCGGACACGAGGACTCGATCAACTGCGTCGGCGCGCCCGTGCGCGGCGCCGACGGGCGGGTCGTGGCCGCGATGTCGCTGTCCGCGCCCACCGTGGTGGTCACCGCGCAGGAACTGCTCGAGCTGCTGCCGGTGATCCGGCGCAGCGCCGAGGCCATCAGCCGGGAGTACTCCGGTTCCGATCCGATGAAGGAAGAGAAGTGACCGTGCCCGTGACCGAGAAGACGGCCCTCACCCCCGCCACCCACACCGCCCCGCCCGCGAAGTTCTCGCACGGCGTGCGCAAGGGGAACATCCTCCAGGTCGCCGGGCAGGTCGGCTTCCTGCCCGCCGTCGCCGGCCGGCCGCCGACGCCTGCCGGGCCCACGCTGCGCGAGCAGACCCTGCAGACGCTGGAGAACGTCCGCTCGGTCCTGGAGGCGGGCGGCGCGAGCTGGGACGACGCGATGATGATCCGCGTGTACCTCACGGACACCGGGCACTTCGCCGAGATGAACGAGATCTACAACGCGTACTTCGAGGAGCAGGGCCTGAAGGCCGCCCCGGCCGCCCGCACCACGGTCTACGTCGGCCTGCCCGCCGGCCTGCTCGTGGAGATCGACGCCCTCGCCGTCCTCGGCTGACGGCGCGCACGACCGAGGGGCGCCCCCCTGGCGGTGGGGCGCCCCCGTCACGTCCGGACGGACCGGACGCGCTAGGCGGTGCGGTACCGCGCTACGCGGTGCAGTACTGCGCTTCCTTGCCGATCGAGCGGTACATGCAGTCCGCGTTCTCCAGGAGCTGGAGCACCGCGTCCTTGTTGCGCGCGGTCTCGCGGTCGATCACCTCGTCGGGCGGGTAGAACCCGCCGCCGCTGCCGGACTCGCCGGGGTACATCTCGAAGGTGTAGGTGAAGATCTTCTGCGTGCCCCACAGGAAGTCGTCGATCGTGCCGTCCGTGATGTACAGGTCGCTCGACTGCTCGGGGGTGTAGCCGTTGCTCGCGGCCATGCTGGTGCCGATCTTCTTGTAGACCGCGAGGTCGTCCGCCGTCAGGCCCGGGGCGGTGTCGTTGTAGGTCCACCCGTAGGGCCACAGGACCAGCTGGCTGTAGGTGTGGAAGTCGATGGACGCCTTGATCTGCTGCTTGCCGCCGATGACGCGGCTGCGCGCGAAGTCCGCGACGACCTTGACCTCGGGGGCCGACTCGCCCGCCGTGCCGCGGTAGGTCTCGGAGCTCTTGCTGCTGGAGGAGCCGCCGCAGCAGCCCCACTTGTAGTCCCAGTTCCGGTTCAGGTCGGTGCCGACGGCGGAGGAGCCGGAGTTGGGCTGCCGGTTCTTGCGCCAGGACCGGTAGGAGCCGGAGGCGATGTCGTACTCGCCGCCGTCCGGGTTGAGGTCCGGGACGACCCAGATCTCGCGGCCGTTGACCATGCTGGTGATGCGGGGGTCGGTGCCGTACTTGGAGCCGAACTCCTTGAGCAGGTACAGCGCCATCTCGACCGTGAGGTGCTCGCGCGCGTGCTGGTGCGCGGTGAAGAGCACCTCGGGCTCGTTCTCGTCGATCGCGACGTTGTCGCTGATCTTGATGGCGACGATGTCCCGGCCCTGGTACGACTTCCCGATCACCCGCTTGCTCATGATGCCCGGGTAGGCCGCGATGTCCTGGTCGATCTCCGCGTTGGCCTCGGCGTAGTTGTGGTACTTCGAGTCGGCCGAGGGGAAGTCGAAGGGGGCGGCGGCGATGCCGGGCAGGGACCGGTCCGGCGGTCCGGCCAGCGCGGTCAGCTCGTAGCCGCGGGCGCGCAGGGCCTTGGCCTGCGCGGGGTCGGCGCTGACGACCACGGTGTGGTCGTCCACCTCGTCGATCGACACGCCGGACGAGAGCAGCGCCGTGCGGTCGGCGGCCGAGGAGGGGCCGTGGATGCGGTACTGGACGATCGCCTCGTCCTGGGTCTGGGTGGAGGGGGTGGGCGGGGGTGAGGCCGTGGCGGCGCTCATGCCGTAGGCGGGTGCGCCGAGCGCGAGAGCCAGCAGGGCCGCCGTGACGGCGGCCCTTCGGCGGGCGTGGAGCCGCATGCGTTCTCCTGGGTGGGGAGTGTGGGGGTAGCCGTGCGGACGCGCACAGCGTCCGCCCGTGGCATGTCCAGGTCAAGAGTCGGTATCCGGTCATGGGCCGGGATCCGGCCACCCCCACAGGTACCCGCTACGGCAGCCCGTGGACGTGCGGACCCACCGCGTTGGACCAAGCACTACCCGCCTTGGCGTCCCAGTTGGTCGACCAGGTCATCGCACCGCGCAGACCCGGGTAGGTCTTGGACGGCTTGAAGGATCCGCAGTTCGTGCCCTTGGCCAGGCAGTCCAGCGCGTTGTTCACGACGGTCGGCGAGACGTAGCCGCTGCCCGCGCCGCTGGGCGAGGCCGGGACGCCCAGGCCCACCTGCGAGGGGGCGAGGCCGCCCTCCAGCTGGATGCAGGCCAGCGCGGTGAGGAAGTCCACCGAGCCCTGGGAGTAGACCTTGCCGTCGCAGCCGTTCATCGAGCCGCTGTTGTAGTACTGCATGTTGACCACGGTCAGGATGTCCTTGACCGCGAGCGCCGTCTTGAAGTAGCCGCCCTGCGTCGACTGCATGTCGATGGTCTGCGGGGCCATGGTCAGGACGAAGGAGGAGCCGGCCTTCTGGGCCAGGGAGCGCAGGGCCTGGGTCATGTAGGTCGGGTTGAGGCCGTTCTCCAGGTCGATGTCGATCCCGCTGAAGCCGTACTCCTGCATCAGGGCGTAGGCCGAGTTCGCGAGGTTGTTCGCCGAGGCGGAGTCGTTGACCGAGATCGTGCCCTTCTCGCCGCCGATCGACAGGACGACCGACTTGCCGGCCGCCTTCTTCGCCGCGATGTCCGCCTTGAACTGCGCCACCGTGTAGCCGCCGAGCCCGGCCGAATCGAGGGCGAAGGTGATGGCGCCGGGCGTGGTGGTGGCGTCGGCGAAGGAGACCGCGATGATGTCGTACTGCGCCTGGACGTCGGAGATCTTCTGGACGGTCGCGCCGTTGTTGAAGTTCTGCCAGTAGCCGGTCAGCGCGTGCTTGGGCACGGACGGGTTCGGGCCCGGATCGCCCCCGCCGCCGGTCGTGGCGGCGCTGACCGCCGCCGAGCGCGGGCCCTCGCCCGCCTGGTTGTACGCGCTCACCTGGAGGGAGTACGTCGTCGAGGCGGCCAGGTTCTGGAGCTGGGCCGAGGTGGCTCCGGTGACCGTCTGGACCCGGGCGCCGTCCTGATAGACGTAATAGCCGCTCGCTCCGCTGACCGCGTTCCACGAAAGGGTGAGTGCGCTCTGGCTCTGGCCGGAAACCGCGAGCCCGGCCGGGGCGCCGGGGACGGAGGGCCCCGGGTCGGTGCCGCCGCCCCCGTCGGGGCCGAACACGCTGAAGTCGTCGGCGTAGTAGGCGCTCTGGCCGTACCAGCCGTGCGTCCAGACGGTGACCTGGGTGGTGCTCGGGCCGGTGCTGAAGGTGGTGGACAGCTTCTGCCAGCCCGAGCCGGAGCCAGGGGTCCAGGTGGAGACGTCCTGGGTGCCGGTGCCGGTCGCGCCGAGGTACACGTAGGAGCCCTGGACCTGCGTGCTCAGGGTGTAGGTCGAGTTCGGCTTGACCGTGACGGTCTGGCTGCACTGGGCGTTGTCCTGGCCCGCCGGGGTGGCCTTGAGGGCTCCGGCGCCGGCGAAGACGGGGGAGGCGACGGCCGCGCCGCTGGCCCCCGTACAGCTCCAGTTGGACAGGCCGGACTCGAAGCCGCCGTTGCGGGCGACGTTGACGTCGGCGGCCTGTGCGGTGCCGGCGGTGAGGGCGGTCAGCCCGGCGGCGGTGAGGGTGGTGGCGCCCAGCAGGGCGAGCGTCCGCATGCGTTTCACGAAGGACTCCGGTGGGGGGAGTGGGGCGGCGGGGATGGGGGAAAGCGGTGGGAGAGCGGCGAGGGCGGGGCAAGTGGGGTGCACCGTCGTCGAGTTGGTAGCCAAGTTGGTCCAGACCAATCCCCGTGTCAAGGGTCTTTGCGATGTGGCCGGAATTGGGCGGCCGCGGGTTCCTTGTTGTCCCGGTTTCCGGCCACCTGTGACCGGTGGCCGCGGCACGGGAATCCGCAAGCCCCTGCCCCGCCAGGGAGGACGCGGATATGGTGCTCGGGCAGGAGGGAAGCGCGTCGGTCGTTTGCGGTCGCGCAGCATGTGCGCGGACGCGACGGCTACGCGAACGTCCGTGGCGTACGGGGTGAACAGGGGGATCCGCGTGCCGACCGCCATCGCTGTCACCAGTGCCGATCTGGTGCTGCCCGCCCCCGACCGGCACACCCCGGCGGCCGCCGTGCTGCACCCGCCCGAGGAGCTGGATCTGGAGGGCTCGCTCGCCGAGATCACGGCCTTATTGGAGCGGCACGGGCACGTCGTGGCCGTCGTGCCGTCCTGGCTGCCGACCGCCACGGTCCGCCGGCTGCACACCGTACGGGCCATCCTGGAAAGCGACCGGATCGCGCTCATCGGCACCGATCTGCCGCCGCTGGGAGCGGCTCTGCTGGTGCGTCAGCTGCGCCAGCTGAGCGTGTGCGATTTCAGTCCCGGAATCATTGCGTCCGCCGCTCGGCTGCTCTCCCACTACATCTACGCGGGCGCCCTGCTCGGGTCCGTCGCCAAGCTCGACCGGGTCCCGGTCGGCCTCAAGGCGCACGCGAGGTCCTGGAGCCCGGGCGCCCAGTTCGCCGTACTCGCCCACCCCGAGCCCCACCTGGTCAAGCTGCCCGGCTCCGGCGGGGGCGGCGGGGCGCACGGCGGCGGGGCCGCCGTCCTGCCGCCCGGACCCGGCTTCGCCACCCACCTGACCTTCGCCAGGGGCCAGCTCGCCTCCGACTGGGTCACCGCCGAACTCGCCCCGGCCTGGCAGGTCCAGGGCGTCATGGAGAATCCGCTGCCCGCCGATTCGCCCGCCTGGTGGGCCACCGGCAAGCTCGTCGAATTCGCCGCGGCCATCCCCGACATCGCCATGCTCTACCAGCTGGTCGCCTCGGTCCGCCGCGAGCTGTGCCGCTGGTGCGGGGCCGAACTCATCGGCGACCGCTGTGGATTCTGCGCCGCCCCGCTCGCCGCACCACCCGCGGCCGCCCCCGGAGCCCGCTCCGGACCCGGCCCCGCGCCCCGCCCCAGATCCTGACCGGCCCGAACGAAGAACGACGAGGTAGTCCCGGCCATGAACTCACGCCAGCGCCGCGGCGTCATCCTGCTGCTCCTGTCGGTCCTGTGCGCCCTCGGCGCCCTCGCCGGGGTGCTCGCGGTGATCGGCGACGTCAACTCGAAGGTCGGCCCCGAGGTCGTGGCGTACCGGGCCAAGGGCGACATAGCGCCCTACAGTCCCCTGAACGCGGGCCAGTTCGAGGAGATCAAGATTCCCAAGCGCTGGCTCTCCACCACCGCCGTCAGCGATCTCGGCGCGGTCCGGGACAAGATCGCGCTCACCACCCTGCGCAAGGGCTCCCTGCTCCAGAGCGACATGGTCGTCGACAAACCGCAGCTCCAGGCCGGTGAGCAGGAGATCGCCATCATGATCGACGCGGCGACGGGAGTGGCCGGAAAGATCTACTCCGGGGCCAAGGTCAACATCATCGCCACCTTCAAGGGGGCCAAGGAGGCCGACCCCGCCCGCTCGGTGATCATCGTCGCCAGCGCCCGCGTCATCAACGTCGGCAAGCTGACCTCCCTCGACAAGGACAGCAACCGCACCGGACCGGCCGAGGTGGTCCCGATCACCTTCGCCCTGAACACCAAGGACACCCAGCGCGTCGCCTACGCCGAGTCCTTCGCGGCGCACGTCCGCCTGGCCCTCGTGGCCCCCGGCACCGAATCGGTGCCCGCCCCGAGCGACCGCACGTACACCCTCGACGGGGACAAGTGAGGCCCGGATGACCACCCGAATCCTCCCCGCGGTCAGCGACCCGGAGGCCGCCCGCTCCATCATCACCCTGCTCAGCCAGCTCCCCGAGGCCGAACCGGCCGCGCCCGTGCCCGACTCCACCTCGCTCCTGGACACCCTGGCCCGGCTCGCGGGGGAGTCCCTCGACGAGCTGCCCGAGGTGGTGCTCGTCCACGAGCGGATCGGGCCCGTGCCCGCGCTGGAGCTGATCCGCGAGGTGGCCCTGCGCTTCCCGGCGGTCGGCGTCATCCTGGTCAGCTCCGGCGCGGGCCCCGGCCTCTTCTCCGCCGCCATGGACTCCGGCGCCCGCGGCCTGATCGGGCTGCCGCTGTCCTACGAGGAGCTCGCCGCCCGCG
This sequence comes from Streptomyces sp. NPDC002138, assembly GCF_040296485.1. Classification (NCBI taxonomy): domain Bacteria; kingdom Bacillati; phylum Actinomycetota; class Actinomycetes; order Kitasatosporales; family Streptomycetaceae; genus Streptomyces; species Streptomyces sp. NPDC002138. The sequence goes on from NZ_JBEOXE010000006.1 coordinate 87,946, forward strand.
TCCAGGCCGCCGCCCAGTGGTCCGTGGGCGTACGCCGCCACCTGGGCCGGGGCCCCGACGTGCTGCCCGGCCCGGGCGGCCGGGTGGTCACCGTCACCGGGGCCAAGGGCGGGGTGGGCACCACCTTCACCGCGGTCCAGTTCGCGCTGGCCGCGGCCGCCTCGGGGCGGCGTACCGCACTGGTGGACATGGACCTCCAGGCCGGGGACGTCGGCTCGTACCTCGACGTGCAGTTCCGGCGCTCCATCGCCGACCTCGCCGGGATCCAGGACATCTCGCCGCGCGTGCTCCAGGACGCGGTGTACGACGACCGCACCGGGCTCGCGCTGCTGCTGGCCCCCGGCGAGGGGGAGCGCGGCGAGGAGGTCGACGAGCGGGCCACCCGGCAGATCGTCGGAGCCCTGCGCGGCCGCTACGACCTCGTCGTCATCGACTGCGGCACCCAGCTGACCGGGGCGAGCGCCACCGCCGTGGAGAGCGCGGACGTGGCGGTCCTGGTCACCACCCCGGACGTGGTCGCCGTACGCGCCGCCAAGCGGATGGTGCGGATGTGGGAACGGCTCCAGATCCGCAAGGCGGAGGAGACCTCCCTGGTCGTCAACCGCTGGACCAAGCACACCGAGATACAGCCCTCGCTCATCCAGAAGATCACCAAGACCCGGGCCACCCGGACCCCGGTCCCGGCCGTCTTCAAGGAACTCCAGGCCGTCGTGGACGCGGGCCGGGTCCAGGACCTCGACAACCGTTCCACCGTCAAGCAGGCCCTGTGGACCCTGGCCGGGGAGCTGGGCCTGCTGACCGCCCCGGAGGCCGAGGAGCCCGCGGCCGCGCCCGGCGGCGCCCTCGCGGTGCGCGCGGCCGGCGGGGTGGCCCGGCTGCGGGGCGCCGACCGCGGCTCGGTGAGCCCGTGGCGGCGCCGGGCCGGGGAGGGCTGAGGGGTGGGCGCCGGGGGGCGCCGCACGGGCCGGGTGCGTGCGGGCGGCGACCGGGGGCAGGTGGCCATCGAGTTCCTGGGGACGGTCCCGCTGATCCTGCTGCTGGTGGCCGCGGTGTGGGAGTGCGTCCTGATCGGCTACGCGTTCTCATTGGCGGGCAACGCGGCCGACGAGGCGGCCCGCGCGGGCGCGGCCCGCGGCGACGGCGCCTGCGCGGCCGCGGCGAGCCGGCACATCGGCGGCGCCTGGCGGATGACCTCCAGCTGCCGGACCTCCGGCGACATCTACAAGGCGACCGTCACGCTCAACCTCCCGGTGCTCTACCCGGGGCTGGACATCGGGGTCCCCATCGTCGGCGAGGGCGGATCCGCGAAGGAGAGTGCGAGGTGAGGAGGGGCATGGTGAGCCATCGCAGGAGGGGCCGCGGCGACCGGGGCCAAGTGGCCCTGGAGTACATCGGGTTCGTGCCCATCGTGCTCTTCGTCGGGCTCTGCGGGATTCAGCTGGGCTGGATCGGCTACGTCCACGAGCAGGCCGACACCGCGGCCCGTACGGCCGCCCGCGTGGAGGCCCGTACCGGCGGTGGCGGCGAGGCGGCGGGCAGGGCGGCGATCAGCGGCGGCCTCGCCTCCCGCGCGCAGGTCGTGGTCTCCAAGAACGCCGACGCGGTGACGGTGACGGTGACGATCTCCATCAACTCCATCGTGCCCGGGCTCGACGTCTCGCCCGCCACCCGCACCGCGGTCATGCCCAACGACGACCCGAAGGTGACCGCACCATGAGCCTGCGTTCCCGGGTCAACACCCCCGACGACCGGCACTCCCCCCGCGAGGACGGCCGGCTGGTCTCCGCCTACCGCGCCAAACTGCTGGAGGAGATCGACCTCGCCGAGATGTCCGCCCTCGCGCCCGCCGAGCGCCGGGCGCGCCTGGAGCGCGTACTCGGCCACATCATCAGCCGCGAGGGGCCCGTCCTCTCCACGGTGGAGCGCGCCCAGCTGATCCGCCGGGTCGTCGACGAGGCCCTCGGGCTCGGTGTGCTCGAACCGCTGCTGGAAGACCCCTCCATCTCCGAGATCATGGTCAACGGCCCCGACCAGATCTTCGTGGAGCGCGGCGGCCGGGTCGAGCGGCTCCCGCTGCGCTTCGCCTCCCACGACCAGCTGATGCAGACCATCGAGCGCATCGTCTCCACCGTCAACCGCCGTGTGGACGAGGCCAATCCGATGGTCGACGCGCGCCTGCCCAGCGGCGAGCGCGTCAACGTCATCATCCCGCCGCTGTCGCTGACCGGCGCCACCCTCACGATCCGCCGCTTCCCGCGCGCCTTCACCCTGCACGAGATGATCGGCCTCGGCTCGCTCGACGAGCAGATGCTGCTCCTGCTGTCCGGGCTGGTCCAGGCGAAGATGAACGTGATCGTCTCCGGTGCCACCGGCACCGGCAAGACCACCCTGCTCAACGCGCTCTCCGGGCTGATCCCGGAGGGCGAGCGGATCATCACCATCGAGGACTCCGCCGAACTCCAGCTCCAGCAGCCCCACGTGATCCGCCTCGAATCGCGCCCGGCCAACGTCGAGGGCAAGGGCCGCATCACCATCCGCGACCTCGTCCGCAACTCCTTGCGCATGCGCCCCGACCGCATCATCGTCGGCGAGGTCCGCGGCGGTGAGACCCTCGACATGCTCCAGGCCATGTCCACCGGCCACGACGGCTCGCTCGCCACCGTCCACGCGAACAGCTCCGAGGACGCCCTGATGCGGCTGCAGACCCTCGCGTCGATGTCCGAGGTCGAGATCCCCTTCGAGGCCCTCCAGGACCAGATCAACAGCGCCGTCAACGTCGTCGTCCAGCTGACCCGCTTCGCCGACGGCTCGCGCCGGATCACCGAGATCTCGATCCTGGACTCGCACGGCCGCGAACCGTTCCGGATCACCACGGTCTGCCGGTACGCCGCCCAGCCCCCCGGGCCGGACGGCCGCGTCCTCGGGTACTTCGAGTACTACCCACTGCCGCGCCGGATCGCGGACCGGCTGTACATGAACAACCAGCCGGTCCCGCAGGCCTTCGGGGTCGCGCTGCCGGGCGGCGCCGCCCCGTACCCGTCGCTCCAGCCGCACCAGACCTACCAGCCGCATCAGCCGCACCAGCCGACCCCGACACATCAGCCGCACCAGTCGATACCGCCACACCAGCCGCACCAGTCGATACCGCCACACCAGCCGCTGCACCCGCACGATCCGCTGGATCCGCTCGACCCCCGGACCGTCCTGTGAACAGTCTCGTGCTCCTCACCCTCGGAGCCACCCTGCTGGCCGGCCTGCTGGTCGTCCTCGGCGTACACGCGTACGCCGCCGGACGCGCCCAGCGCGCGGCCCTCGTCGAACGGCTCTCGGCGAGCGGCGAGCCCCCGCCCACCGGCCGCGCGCGCCGCTTCCGCGGTGTCGACCGCAGGCTGCGCAAGACCACGCTCGGCCGGCGGATCGAGCTGAAGCTCGCCACGACGGGACTCGACCTGACCCCGGGCGAGTTCTTCGTCTACATGCTGGCCGCCGTCGCCGCGGTGTGGCTCCTGTCCGTCGCCTTCCTGGCCCCCTTCTTCGGCCCCGTGGCGGGCCTGATCGGGCTCTGGGCGGCCAACGCCTTCCTGAACTGGCAGCGCTCCCGGCGCACCGAACGCTTCATCAACCAACTCCCCGAACTGGCCCGCATCCTGGCCAACGCCACCCAGGCCGGCCTCGCCCTGCGCACGGCCATCGGCATCGCCGCCGAGGAGCTGGAGGCCCCGGCGGGCGAGGAGCTCTCCCGGGTCGCCGACCGGCTGGCCATCGGGCACTCCATCGAGGAGGCCCTGGGGGAGATCGCCGAGCGGCTGCCCTCGCGCGAGCTGGTCGTGCTGGTGTCCACGCTGGTGCTGTCCGCGCGGGCGGGCGGGGCGATCGTAGGCAGTCTGCGCAACCTGACGGTGACCCTGGAGCAGCGCAAGGAGACGCGGCGCGAGATCCGCACGCAGCTCTCGCAGGTCACCGTGACGGCGTACCTGGTGCCCGCGATCGGGCTGGCCTCGCTGCTGCTGGTGGACGCGATGATGCCGGGCGCGCTGGACCGGATGACGGGCGCGTTCATCGGACAGACCGCGGTGCTCGTCTCGCTCGGTCTCTTCGCCCTGGGGTTCGTCCTCATCCGCCGCCTGTCCAAGATCGACGTGTGAGGGCCGCCGGATGACTTCCTCGATGGCTGTTCCCCTGGCGGCCGCGGTGGCGACCAGCGGCTGGATCGGGCCCGTACTGGCCCTGGTCGTCGGCCTGTGCGTCTTCGGCGCCTTCCACGGCCTGCGCCTCTACCGCGCCGACACCAAACTCCCCACCGACCTGGCCCTCGCCCTGGAGGTCGGCGCCTCGCGGACCACCGCCGTCGGCTCGCTCGTCGACCGGATGGGCATCCGCTGGGCACCGATGGTGCTGCGCCTGATGGGCCGGGACCGGGTGGCCCGCAAGCGCCGCCAGATCGACATGGCGGGCAATCCGGCCGGTCTGACCATCGACCGCTACGCGGCGCGCCGCGCGGTGTACGGACTCCTCGGCGCGCTCGGTGCCTTCGCGATGCTGATCAACGGCCAGCTGGTCGCGGCGCTGCTGATGGTCGCGTTCGGGCTGTTCTGGATCGAGGCCGGCCTCTGGTCGGCGATCCGGGTCCGGCGCGACCACATCGAGCGGATCCTGCCCGACTTCCTGGACGTGCTCGCGGTCGTGGTCAGCGCCGGGCTCGGCTTCCGGCAGGCGCTGGAGCGGGTCTCGGACAAGTACGAAGGCCCGTGGGCCGACGAGGTGCGCATCACGCTCCAGCAGATGAACATGGGCGTGAGCCGCCGCCAGGCCTTCGACGAGCTGCGGCGGCGCAACGACTCGGAGCAGGTCGCGCAGTTCGTCACCGCGCTCCAGCAGGGCGAGGAGCTGGGCTCGCCCATCGTCGACACGCTGATCGCGATCGCCGAGGACATGCGCCGCACCGACGCCCAGAACGCCCGCCGCCGGGCCGCCCGCGCGGTGCCGAAAGCGACGTTCGCGGTCACGATGTTCATGCTGCCCGGGACGCTGATCCTGCTGGTCTGCGGCTTCGTCTACGGCGCGAACGTCGACTTCGGCGCGATCCTGGGGGGTGGCTGAGGCGATGGCCGCACTGTCCGCACCGTCGTTCGCGGGGCCGGACGGCTGGGTGGCGCGGGTGGCCCGGGTGGCTTGGGGGGCCCGGGTGGGCCGGGGTGTCCGGGGTGTCCGGGGGGCGCACGGCCGCCGCCGGGGGGCCGCTGAGGCGGCTCCGTCCCTGCCGCTGTCCCTGCCGCTGTCTCTGCCGCTGCCTCTGCAGGTCAACGCGCTTCAGGCGCTCTGCCGCCAGGTCTTCGCCTTCCGGCTGGTGATGATCGCCCTCGGCGCCCCGATGGCGCTCACGCACACCGCGCCCGGCCTGCCGCTGTGGCTGGTCTCGGGGGCGCTGCTGACCGTGTTCATGTTCTCGTACGGCCTCTTCCGCGACTGGGAGCGCTTCGGCCCCCGGCTGCTGCGCCACCCGTGGCTGCTCGCGGTGGACATGGCCTTCAGCGCCCTGCTGCTGATCACCGCGAGCCCCGAATCCCCGCTCGGCTTCGTCTCGGTGTGCACCCCGCTGCTGGCCGGGCTGGTCCAGGGGTGGCGCGGTTCGGCCCTGTACGCGGCCTTCCAGGCGGTGGTGGTGGCCGCGCTGGCGCACCACGTCCCGGCCGCGTACCTGCTGGCCACCCTGTGTCTGCTGGCGGGCGCGGCCGGGTCCAGCCTGCGCGGCCTGCTGCTCCGGGTCGGGGAGGCGAGCCGGGCCCTGACGGAGACCCGGGCCCGGCTGGCGGTCGCCGAGGCGGTGCGCGAGGAACGGGCCCGGCTGGCCCGGGAGATGCACGACTCGGTGTCCAAGACCCTGCACGGCCTGGCCCTGGCGGCGGAGGCGCTGGGCCGGACGGCCGACCCGGAGGCGGTGCGCGGCCAGGCCGCCCTGATCGCCCACGCGGCCCGCCGCGCGGCGGCGGAGTCCCGGGAGCTGCTGTGCGACCTGCGGGATGCGGACGCGGCCCCCGCGGCCCCGCTGGCGGAGGAACTGGCGTGCTGCACCGGCCAGTTCGCCGGGGCGGTGCTGTCGCCGCCGCCACCGACCGGGCTCCCGGACTATCCCCCGCGGGTACGGCGCCACCTCCTGGCCATCACCGCCGAGGCCCTGGAGAACAGCCGCCGCCACGCCCGGGCGACCCGGACCACGGTGACGGCGTCCGTCGCCGACGGCCTGTTCACCCTCACGGTCCGGGACGACGGCCGCGGCCTCGCCGTGGACGTGCGGCCCGCCGCTTTGCGGGCGGAGGGCCACTTCGGCCTGCTCGGCATGCGGGAGCGGGCGGCGGCGATCGGCGCGGACCTCCGCGTCGGGGCCGCGGCCCCGACGGGCACGGAGGTCCGCTTGACGGTGCCGGTGCCGGTGCCGGTGCCGGAGAGGGGGGCGCCGTGACACCGCCGCCCCGCCCCCTCCGCGTCCTGATCGCGGACGACAACCCGGTGGTCCGGGCGGGCCTGGCCGCCCTGCTGGCCACCCAGGACGACCTCACGGTGGCGGCGGAGGCCGCCGACGGCCGCGCCGCCCTCCACCTGACCCGCGTCCACCGCCCGGACGTGGTCCTGCTGGACGTCCGGATGCCGGGCGTGGACGGCATCTCGGCCCTCCCGCACCTGGTCCAGCTGGCGCCCGTACTGATGCTGACGTACAGCCGGGAGTCCGAAGTCATCCGCGAATCCCTCCTCTTGGGCGCCGCGGGCTACCTGGTCCACGGCGAATTCACCCCGGACCAGCTGACATCGGCGGTCCGCGACGCCCACGAGGGCCGCGCGAACTTCACCTCGACCCCGTCGAGCATCCTGCTCGCAAACCTCCGAGACCCTTCGCAACAGCAACGAGTTGTGGCACAGTCTTCTATGCAGCACCACAACCACGCGGCATTCGGCCTGAGTTCGAGGGAGGTGGAGGTAATGGACCTGATCGCATCCGGAATGAGCAACCAGCAGATCGCCGCCACCTGCTTCATCAGCGAGAAGACGGTCAAGAACCACATCAACCGGATCTTCGCGAAGCTCCACAGCAGCACCCGCAGCGAAGCCATAGCCCGCTGGCTCGGAACCGCCCGTCCAGGAGTGACCGGCCATGGCTAGCCACGACCCGCATTGGGCCCGCAATTGGGCCCCGGGACCCTTGGGCTCCCCCCTCCCCACCCCGTACGGTCCGCAAATCGACAGCGGCACCGGACCGGGAGGACCCCTCTATGTCACACAGCACGCTGCTGAAGGCCACCGTGCAGACGAAGATCCGCGTCAGCGGATGGACGAACACGGCCACGACGAAACTCCGCAAGCGCTACGAGACAAGGGACCGCGGCCAGACGGCCTTCGAGTACCTGGGCATCATCCTGGTGGTCGTAGTGATCATCGGCGCGATCGTGGGCTCGGGGATTGGTACGGCGATCACAAACAAGATCGCCAAGGCTGTCGAGAGCATCAAGGCCGGCGGCAGTTGATCGCAGCGGGACGACGCGATCGAGGGCAGGCCTTCCCCATCTATGTCGTGGTGGTGGCGGGCCTGCTCTTTGCTGCGCTCGCCTTCTTCGTCATCGCACAGGCGGCGGTTACGCGGAGTGATGCGCAAGGAGCCGCCGATGCGGCCGCATTGGCCGCAGCGCGCCAGGCCAGGGACAACCTGCAGCCGGGTCTGGACCTCGCCACCTTGAAGCCCGGGGACTGGGAGCGGCTGCTTCAAGGGGCGTTCTTGAACACCAACGGGGCCTGTGCCAGGGCGGGAGACTTCGCCAGCGTGAATGGCGCAACGGCGACCTGTACGCACAGCCTGCTTCGCTTCGCCGTGGTGGTGCGAACGAACGGCACGGTGGGAAGTTCGGTGGTGCCCGGTACCGAAGACATGCATGGTTCGGCCAAGGCCACCGCCGCGATCGAACCCCGCTGTCACCTCGGCGCCGGCTCGACAGAGCCCAGCCCGGCGCCGTCGAGCACACCTGAGCCGGGCGGCGGGGGTGCGCAGACACCTCCATCCGTAGCGATCGAATGTGATGACAGCGGCAGCATCCAGTTCGACCCTCTTCATCCGAAGCCGTGGAGCACGCTGGCCAGAAGCCTGTTCAGCGTACGACTGGTCGACTGATAGCGAACGAGAGAAAAGGAAGCGGCACACATGAGCATGCGGCACGCGGTGCAGGCCCGCGGGGGAGCGGCCGTAGTGACTGCGGTGGCTTTGGCCCTCACGCTGGCCGGATGCGGCGGTGGTGACGACAAGCCGAAGGAGTCGCAGAAGTCGTCTGTGGCGTCCCCGGGCGGTAGCCCACAGGCGTCCGCGCCGAGTGGGGGCCAGAGTTCGGCACCTCCCCAGGTCCTCGCTACCGTGAACGGCCCCTCGAGCACGGTGCTGACGATCAACTCGGTCGCGCGCGATCAAGCTGGGTTCCTCACGGTCAACGGGCAGATCAAGAACGGCGGCAGTGAAGCCTTCGTGGAGACCGCTGCCTGGCGTGGAGATGAACGCAGCGCGAGCGCAGCATCGGTGGCGGGTGTCACGTTGGTCGACAAGGCGGGGAAGAAGCGGTACTACGTGCTTCGTGACACGGAAGGCAGGTGCCTGTGCACGATCGGCCTCACGCGCATCGGTGCTGGAGAAAGCGTTCCGTTCTTCGCCCAGTTCCCCGCACCGCCCGCGAACGTCACAGATGTCGACTTCAACCTCCCCACCTTCGCCACGGCCACCATCAAAATCTCCGGGTGACGCCATGACCACACGCTCACGCTCACATACACGCCACCGCGCAGCCGCCGCCACCGCCGTGGCCGCGCTCGTCATCGCCGGGGGGCACATCCTCGGCGCGACGAGCGCCCACGCCGACGACGCGCCCAGCCCACCCCCCGGAACCGCACCCCCCGGCACCACACCCCCCGGCGCCACCCCCACCGGCTCCGTACCCCCCGGGACCGAGGCGTCCAGCGCGGCCCCCGTGCCCATCGACTCGAACTCCCCCGGGCTCAAGATCCCGCAGGGCGGCACCCTCGCACCCGCCAAGGTGCTCGACATCGCCGAGGTCGTCGAGGACCTCGGCGGGGAGCAGCGGCGGCAGGAGACCAACCAGAACGTCATGATGGCCCTCCAGTCGGAGGTCCTCTTCCCCGAGAACAGCGCCGTCTTCAACGCCCAGGCCGCGGCCCGCATATTGGCCATCGCCAACGAGATCAACCAGCAGAAGGCCACGCGCGTCCGCGTCTTCGGTTTCACCGACGACCAGGGCAGCTACGAGCACGGCCAGGAGCTCTCCAAACAGCGCGCCGAGGCCGTGCACGCCGAGCTGGCCAAGACGGTCACCAACCCCAGCGTCGTCTTCGACATCCGCGGGTACAGCGAGGACTACCCGATCGCGGACAACAGCACCGAAGAGGGCCGCAAGAAGAACCGCCGCGTGGAGATCACCTTCCCGCGCGGCAGCGACAAGTAGCGCCCGGCCGGCCCGGCCCACGGCCGCGCCACCGACGTCAGCGGGACCCGCTCCGCGCCAGGAGCAGTTCCGCCATCTCGCGCGCCCGCAGGGCAGGCGCCGGGCCGGGATCCAGGGCCGCCACCGTCGTCGCGCCCTCGACCAGGACCATCAATTGGTCGGCCAGCCGTGTCGACTCAGATTCGGACGCGGACGCGGACGCAGATTCGGACCCGGCCTCGGCCCCGGGCTCGGCCCCCGACGCCGCCGACACCTTCGCCCCCGACACCTTCGCCACCGCCAGCTCGCCCAGCAGCTCCCGCAGCTGCTCCTTGTGCCGCTGTACGACGTCCCGCACCCCGGCCGGTCCCGCGCCCAGTTCCCCGTGCGCGTTCAGGAACGCGCACCCCCGGAAGCCGGGCTCCGTGAACCATGCGGCCAGCCAGTCGAACACCGCCGCCACCGGCTCCGGCCCGGCCGTCACGGCCGCTCGCAGGCTCGCCATCCACCGCTGGTCCCGGCGCTCCAGGTAGGCCGTGACCAGGGCTTCCTTGGCGGGGAAGACCCGGTAGAGCCGCTTGAGCGGCACCCCGGACTCCGCGCGGATGCGGTCCATGCCCACGGCCTGGATGCCCTCGGCGTAGAACAGCGCCTCCGCCGCGTCCAGCAGCCGGGCCCGGGCCTCTTCGTCGTCCATGGGGGCAGCGTAGTCCAGTTTCGCTTGCGATGAGAACGCCCGTTCTCTACGGTGAGAACGTACGTTCTCCACCTCTCGCCGCATCGGAAGGCCCCGCCATGTCCTCCTCCACGCCCTCCACGCCCCTCACGCCCCCCACGCCCCCCACGTCCTCCACCGCCGGCACCCCACTCCGCCCGCCCCTGCCCCCCTTCACGGAGGAGACCGCCCGGGCCAAGGTCCAGGCCGCCGAAGACGCCTGGAACTCCCGCGACCCCGACCGGGTCGCCCTCGCCTACACCGAGGACTCGGTCTGGCGGAACCGGGACCGCTTCCTCACCGGCCGCGCCGAGATCCGGGCCTTCCTCGCCGACAAGTGGACCCGCGAACTCGACTACCGCCTCCGCAAGGAGCTGTGGTCCTACACCGGCAACCGCATCTCGGTGCGCTTCGAGTACGAGTGGCACGACGCGACGGGCCAGTGGTGGCGCAGCCACGGCAACGAGCAGTGGGAGTTCGCCCCGGACGGCCTGATGCACCGCCGCGAGGCCAGCATCAACGACATCCCCCTCACCGAGCCCGAACGCCGCCTGCGCACCCCCTGAGCCCGCGGACCCGGCCGGCATGCGCGGCGGACCGGCGCGGACCCGGGCCTACCCGTGCGAGTGGGCCCGGGTGATCAGGTCCGTCGCGACCTCCAGGGCGGCCAGCCGGGTCTCCTCCGGGTCGGCCTCCACGTGCTGGAGGAACATCATTCCCGCGTGCAGGGTGAAGATCGCGCTGACGCAGCGCACCTGGTCCGGCAGCGGGGCTTCGTCCGTGCGCAGCAGGTCGACCATCTTCAGCATCCGCTTCTTGACGATCTCTCCGATGCTCAGCTCGCGCATCGTGGCCTGGTTCTCCTGCATGAAGCGGTACAGCTGGGCGCCCGAGCACATCGCCTCGCTGTAGCGGCGCAGCATCTCCTGCTTCGTCTCCAGCGTGCGCGGCTGCTCGCCGGCCCAGGTGATCAGTTCGTCGATCGGGCGGGTCGTGTCGTCGAAGATGCTGATCAGGATTTCTTCCTTGGTCTTGAAGTGGTAGTACAGCGCCGCCTTCGTGACCTCGAGTCGCTCCGCGATCTCCCGGAGTGACGTCTTCTCGTACCCCTGCTCGGCGAAGAGCTCCAGTGCGACGTCCTGGATGAGCTGGCGCGTGTTGCCACGGCGCGGCTGCGGACTGCTGGACATGGGGCACGCTCCATTTACTTACTTGACGCCCGGCTAGTTACGGGTCTACTTTCCCCAGTGTAGTGAACTAGCCGGGCGGCAAGTAAGTGCCCGGGCGCCATCGGGGAGTGGGACGGACATGAGCAAGACATCAGAGGCGAAGCCCGGAGCGGGGACGGAGTCGGCCCAGGACGGGCCCAAGCCGCGCAGTGTGCGCGTCGTGCTGCTCGCGCTCATGATCGCCATGCTGTTGGCGATGCTGGACAACATGATCATCGGTACGGCGATGCCGACCATCGTGGGCGAGCTGGGCGGCCTGGAGCACCTGTCCTGGGTGGTCACCGCCTACACCCTCGCCACCGCCGCCTCCACCCCCATCTGGGGCAAGCTCGGCGACATGTACGGACGCAAGGGCTCGTTCCTCACGTCCATCGTGATCTTCCTGGTCGGCTCCGTGCTCAGCGGCATGGCCCAGGACATGGGCCAGCTCATCGGCTTCCGCGCGATCCAGGGCCTCGGTGCCGGTGGCCTGATGGTCGGCGTGATGGCGATCATCGGCGACCTCATCCCGCCCCGTGAGCGCGGCAAGTACCAGGGCATGATGGCCGGAGTCATGGCCCTCGCGATGATCGGCGGTCCGCTCATCGGCGGCACCATCACCGACCACTGGGGCTGGCGCTGGTCCTTCTACATCAACCTGCCGCTGGGCGTGATCGCCCTCGCGATGGTCACCGCCGTCCTGCACCTGCCCAAGAAGAAGACGCAGGGCAAGATCGACTATCTGGGTGCGGCCCTGCTGACCCTCGCGATCACTTCCACCGTCCTCGTCACCACCTGGGGCGGCACCGAGTACCCGTGGGGCTCCGGCGAGATCATCGGTCTGATCGCCGTCGGCCTCGTCTCCATCGCCGCGTTCCTCTTCGTCGAGACCCGCGCCGCCGAACCGGTCATGCCGCTGCACATCTTCCGCAGCCGCAACTTCACCCTGATGTCCGTGATCGGCTTCCTCACCGGCTTCGCGATGTTCGGCGGCGTGCTCTACCTGCCGCTCTTCCAGCAGTCCGTCCAGGGCGCCTCGGCCACCAACTCGGGCCTGCTGCTCCTGCCCATGCTGCTGTCGATGATGGTCGTCTCGCTCATCGCGGGCCGCGTCACCACCAACAGCGGCAAGTACAAGATGTTCCCGATCGCGGGCGGCGCCCTGATGGTCGTCGGGCTGTTCCTGCTCTCGCAGATGGACACCGGCACCAGCCGCCTGATGTCCGGCGTCTACATGGCGGTCCTTGGCGCCGGTCTCGGCTTCCTTATGCAGATCACCATGCTCGTCGCGCAGAACAGCGTCGACATGAAGGACATGGGCGTCGCGTCCTCCTCGGCCACCCTCTTCCGTACCCTCGGTGGGTCGTTCGGCGTGGCCCTGATGGGCTCGCTGTTCACCAGTCAGGTGACGAAGACCATGACCGACCGGCTCGGCCCGGAGGCCGCCGCCAAGTCCGGCTCCGCGCAGCTCGACGCGGCGCACCTGGCGCAGCTCAAGCCCGTGGTGCGCGAGGCGTACCAGCACGCGGTGGCCGCCGGTACGCACTCCGCGTTCCTGCTCGGCGCGGGCATCGCGGTGGTCGGCTTCGCCGCCGCCTGGTTCGTCAAGGAGGTGCCGCTGCGTGGCGCCGGTCCCGCGGCGGGCGGCTCCAAGGGCGCCGAGGCGGCCGCGGCCGCGCAGGCCACCGTGGCTCACTGACACCTGCCGTACGGCCCCGGCCCGGCCCCCGTGGAGGACACCTCCGCGGGGGCCGGGCCTTTTGCCGTTTCCCGCGGGCCGCGGCCCGCGGCCCCCGCCCCCCCGGCGCCCGTCCCGGCGCCCGGCCTCCTCCGCCGGCTCCGGAATCGGGTGATCAAGGACCAAGATCCCATTACGCGGACTTTAAGGCCAAATGGCCCGCAACCCGTCCGCCGTGGCCGCCGTCCTTCCCCACAGACGCTCAACAGCGAAGGGGGAGTGGACGGTTCATGGAACGCATCACGAAGCCCGGGATCCGGGCCCGGATAGCCGTCGGCGCGGCGGCCGCGGCCGTCGCGGCCACGGTGTGGGGAGCGGCGACGATCGCCGCGCCCGCGCACGGCCACGACGGCGGGCACGGCGGCGGGCACGACCAGGAGAACGTCTCCCGCCAGAGGGACCCGGCGGAAGGAGCTCCCGCGGCCGGAGCCCCGGCGGATCCGCGGGGCGGGGGCGCCCCCGAGGGCGTACCGGGGGCGGTCCCCGACACCCTCACGCACGCCTCCGAAGCGGGCGCGAACGCCGTCAACATCACCATCGACGACGGCCCCGACCCGACCTGGACCCCGAAGGTCCTGGAGGTGCTCCGGAAGCACGGGGTGAAGGCGACGTTCTGCATGATCGGACCGCAGGCCAAGGCGCACCCCGACCTGGTCAAGCAGGTCGTCGCGGACGGCCACCGGCTCTGCGACCACACCATGGACCACGACACCGGGATGGACAAGAAGCCGGTGGAGTACCAGAAGCAGCAGATCATGGCCGCGAAGAAGCTCATCGAGGCCGCGGCGGGCGGCGGCGCGCAGGTGGACTACTACCGGGCCCCCGGCGGGGCGTTCACCCCCGAGAGCCGGGCGCTCGCCGCCGCCGCGGGCATGCGCCCGCTCGGCTGGAACGTCGACACGAAGGACTTCAGGAAGCCCGGCACCGCCGCGATCGTGAACGCGGTCAAGCAGGAGCTGCGGCGCGGCCCGACCGTCCTCTTCCACGACGGCGGCGGCAACCGCGAGCAGACCGTCGAGGCCCTGGACCAGGTGCTGTCCTGGCTGCGGGAACAGGGCCGCCCCACCGGCTTCCCGGCCCGGACGGCCCCCTGACACGCCGTCGGGGTGGCGAACGGGTGAGGATCGGCTCCCGCCCGCCGACTCCGGTGTTCCCTGGTTCCGCGGGTAGGCGCGCCCCGAGCCCGCACGCCCGCACGCCCGTACGTCCCCACGCCCGTACGTCCGTACTCGCCGTACGTCCGTACGCGCCCCGTACGTCCTTACGCCGACCAGGAGGCCCCCGTGACCATCGCACCCGACCAGCTGAACGACCCGGCCGTCCGCGCCTTCGTCACCGCCGTCAACGCCGGCGACAGGGAGGCCGTGTTCGCGGTCCTCACCCCGGACGCGACCATGTCCGACGACGGCTCGGACCGCGACGTCCAGCAGTGGACCGACAAGGAGATCTTCGCCTCCGACGGTCACATGGACGTCGAGTCCCAGTCGCCCAACGGGCACGCCCTCGTCGTCAACTACCGCAACTCCACCTGGGGTGAGATGCGCACCTCCTGGCGGTTCGTGGTCACCGACGCGGGCCGGATCAGCCGCTTCGAGACCGGCCAGGCCTGACGCCTGAAGGCCGCCCCCGTCAGCCCTGAGCCGCCGCCCGGGCCGCCGCCAGCACCGCCGCCGTCAGCGGCCCGTTCTCCGGAGCCGTCCCGCCCGGGAAACCGAAGCGGCGGCGCGTGTAGCCGTACGCCACTTCGGTCACCGGGTCGGCGAAGCCCAGACCGCCCGAGGCTCCGCAGTGGCCGAAGGCCTGCGGCCCGACCTGTGGCTGCTGCTCGAAGCCCAGTCCGAAATGATCCTTCTCCGGCGTCACCAGGTCGTCACCCGGGGTGTGGAGCCTCGCGAACTCGGCCGCCGTCTCCGGCGTGAGCAGCGCGGGCCGCCCGGCCTGCTCGCCGATGGCCGCCGCGTACATCCCCGCGACACCGCGCGCCGTGCCGATGCCGCCCGCCGACGCGGGACCGCGCGTCTTCACCGCGGGATGGTTCGCGAAGGCCACCAGGTCCATCGGGGGCCGGATGTGCCAGTTGAACGCGGTCTCCATCAGCTTCGGCGGCGGCGGGCCGCCCGCCAGCGCCGCCAGCCCCTCCTTCGTCGGGACCTGTGCCAGCACCGGCTTCCAGCGCGCCTCCAGCTCCGCCGGGAGGCCGATGTAGAGGTCCAGCCCGTAGGGCGCGCGGATCCGCTCCTCGTAGATCTCCGGCAGGGTCCTGCCGGTCGCCCGGCGCACGACCTCGCCGGTCAGCGCGCCGATCACGAAGGCGTGGTAGCCGTACCCCGTCCCCGGCTCCCAGTACGGCTTCTGCCCGGCGAGGCGGGCCGCGATCAGCGCGTCGTCCGCGACCTCGTCGAGGGTGAAGCCCTCCGGGGTGTTGATCAGGCCGGACCGGTGGGAGAGCAGCCCGCGCAGGGTCAGGCGCTCCTTGCCGTCCCCGGTGAACTCCGGCCAGTACCGCGACACCGGAGCCTCCAGGTCCAGTACGCCGTCCTGCACCAGCAGGGCCACGATCAGGTACACCGCGCCCTTGGTGATGGAGTACACGCCGGTCAGGGTGTCCCCGTCGGTGTCCTCGCCCGCCCACAGGTCCACGACGAGGCGGCCCCGGTGGTGCACGGCCAGCTGGGCCTCGGGGGAGGCGGCCTCGGCCGTGGCGAAGGCCGCGAACTCCTCCCGCACCGGCTCCCAGCCCACCGCCACCGTCCCGCTCACCCGAACCGCCATGCCGTCCCCCTGCTGTGTCGTGGATCGTCGACCACCGCGTGGTCCCAGCAGCGCCAACGGGCCCCGGTCGGGTCATATTCCTGGCGCGCCGCAGTCCGTCACCTCGTGCGCTCCCGTACGAGTGAACGCGCGCCCGGTGTCGTTCCGGCCCGCCACGGGGGCCCGTTGGGCAGCGCATGAAGCGCACCCGTATCGCCGCTCTCGCCCTCGCCACCGCCGCCGCGGCCCTCGCGCCCGCCCTCGTGGAGGCCTCGGCGACCGAGGTCGCGTCGTACCTCCAGGACCCGGCCGGCGGCGAGAAGACGATGAAGTCCCGCTGGACGAAGGACGAGATGCACAAGCTGGAGGCGCAGTTCCGCTTCCACCCCGGGGTCCAGTACAAGACGGTGACCGCCCCCGGCCCGCCCGGCGCCTCGGAATGGGAGGCGCAGAAGGCCGACCCCAAGACGCTGGCCTGGCAGCCGAAGTTCGAATTCGCCTGGTCGGTGTCGGATTCCACGCTGGTGAAGAAGGCCGTCACCACGAAGAACGGCAAGCACCCCATCACCCTGTACGCGGTGGTGCGCAGGGCGGACGGCACGAAGGCGGCGGAGGTCCGCAGCGACTCCCGGAGCCGCCCGGCCACCGGCCGCGCCACGGTCGGCGGGGACAAGCGGATCGCCTGCGACACGGGCGAGTACACGGTCGAGTGGTCGGCCACCCGCTCCGGCTACGGCACCCTCGACGGCAGCCTGCGCTGGGACTCCAGCTGCGAGCAGTACCGCACGGCCTTCTCCGGCAACAACGGACAGCACTAGGCACCGTGGTCCGGTCTGCAGCAGCGTCGGGGTGCCGACCGGGTGGACCCGGGAGTGCGGCGAGGCCATCGGGTGGCCCGGGGCGCCGCGGACGCCTTGTGGGCGCTGTGCGGGCGGGCGGGCGGGCGGGCGGGGCGTGACTCGGGTCGAGTGCCGGGGTGCCGTGGGGGCCGTCGTGCCGCGCGGGGTGGGTGGCGGCGGGGCCCGGGGTGCCTGGGTCCGGGGGTGGACGGTTCGGGGGT
This sequence comes from Streptomyces sp. NPDC002138, assembly GCF_040296485.1. Classification (NCBI taxonomy): domain Bacteria; kingdom Bacillati; phylum Actinomycetota; class Actinomycetes; order Kitasatosporales; family Streptomycetaceae; genus Streptomyces; species Streptomyces sp. NPDC002138. Next base: position 104,885 of record NZ_JBEOXE010000006.1, read on the forward strand.
GGACGGCTCGGGGGTCAGTGGCGCTTGGATTCGTCGCGGGCCTTCTCCGCGATGCCTTCCAGGACGCCCTTCGGGTCGCCCGACGGGTCCACGGCGTGGCCGATGTTGCGCTTGATGGTGTCGCTGACCGTCACCCAGGACGGGTCGTTGACCGGGTAGAGCTGGGCGCCGCGCAGGGCGGTGAGGAACTGCTCGTCCCCCTTGTCGAGGCCGTCGCCGGAGGGGGTGCGGGACGCGGAGATGGTGGAGGGCAGCAGGTGGTAGCGGCCCGCGAAGGCGCTGAGGTTCTTGTCCTGGTAGACGAAGTCCAGGAAGCGGCCGATCTGGTCGCGGTGGCCGTTCTGCTTGAAGGCCATCATCCAGTCGGCGACACCCACGGCCGGCGGGGTCTCGCCGTTGCCCAGGGTGTCGTTGACCGGCATGGTCACCGTGCCCACGCCGATCCCCTTGGCCTTGGCCTCGTGGAGGAGCGACGGGTAGCCGTTGAGCATGCCGACCTCGCCGCGCAGGAACGCGGCGAAGGCGTCCTGGCGGTTGAGCTGCGAGGGCGGTACCGGCCCGAGCAGGCCCGGGACGACCAGGTTCTCCTTGATCCAGCGGAAGGTCTCGACGTTCGCGTCGGAGGCCAGGCTGTAGTTGCCGCTGCTGTCGGCGTAGCCGCCGCCGTTGCTCAGCTCCCAGATCATCGCCTCCGCGTGGGCCTCCTCCGGGCCGAGCGGCAGCGCGTACGGGAACTTCACCCCCTTGTCCTTGAGCGCCTTGGCCGCGCTCTTGAGGTCCGACCAGGTCCGGGGGGCGCTCACGCCGGCCTTCGTGAAGAGGCTCTGGTTGTAGAAGAGGAGGCGGCTGCTCGCCACGAAGGGCAGCCCGTAGAGGGTGTTGCCGACGGAACCGGCCTCGGCCAGTGGCGCCAGGAAGTTCGCCTCGGCGGAAACCGACAGCAGTTCCTCGGCCGAGTAGAGCTTGCCCTGCGCAGCGAAGTCGGAGTAGCCGCCCATGAGGGCCATGTCGGGGGCCTTGCCCGCCTTCACCATTTTGCTGACCTCGCGGTCGATGTCGGTCCACGGCATGAGGGTGACCTCGACCTTGACGCCCGGGTGCCCGGCGGTGAAATCGCCCGTCATCTTGTCCCAGAAGGACTTGGAGCTGGTGCCCGGACCGTCTCCGTATTCGGCGGCGATCAACCGCAGCGTCACGTCGTCACCGCCACCACCTGCGCCGGAGCCGCAGCCGGCCAGCGGAACGAGCAGACCGAGCACGACCGCGCCCGCGGCCGAACCGAACGTTCTTCGTCGCACGAGAGATTTCCCCGAGTTTCTTTTGTAGCCCGACGTTACTTATGAGTTGCTCCCGACCGGGGTGTCCCACTCGGCCCGTTGGCCGGAATTCTCTCCTGGGGAAAGGGGATTGATTCCATTGGGGCGGAACTTGTGGTCAATGCTCCAACTCACGCTTTTCAGCCTGGTGTTTTCCGATATGTGATCAACAATTCGGACGCGCGTAGACATACCGAAAAGCCCGTTTCCGGCCGGAAACGGGCTTGGTGGGCACTCGGCGAGCGGGGATGGCCGTAAAACGGCGATGGAGGGCCGGCGGCCCGTCAGTCGGCGAATTCGCCCGCGTACGGGTCCGGCTCGCCCGTCTCGGGGTTGCGGCCCTCCTGCCAGCGGCGCTGGGCCTTGCGCCAGTGCACGAAGCCGAGCTGCTCGCCGTCCCAGAAGGTGATGCCGACGGGGCTCATGTCGAACTCGTCCGAGCACATCCGCAGCAGGAACTCCGCCATGCCGTACGGGTACACGGCGAAGACGTCGGCGGTGTGCCGCCCGCACACCAGGACCGGCCAGCGGTCCGGATCGGGGTCGGTGGTCAGCCAGCAGAGGATGTCGGCGCCGCCGACCACGCCCCAGGCCAGGATCGACTCCGGGTCGATGTCGAAGGCGGCCCGGCCGCCCTCCGCCGCCCACAGGGCGCGGGCGTTCGCGGTCTCCTCGGCGATCTCGGCCGGGGCCCACTGCGGCCCGGGCTTGGGCAGCGGCAGCAGGATGGCCGCCTCGCCGTTGATGGTTCCCGCGCCGAAACGGCCCATGAAGGCGACGTAGTCGGCGGGGAAGCGCGTGCCCCAGACCGCCTCGGCGGCCTGCCAGTCGATGTCCTCATCGGCGCCGTGTGTCGCGGACATGATCTGTTCCAACGCCTTGACCTGCGCGTTCTCTGCCACAGCCGCTCCCCGACGATCCCGCACCCCGCCTGATGCCCAACCGTCCCAACTTACCGTGCGCCGGGGGCGGGTCCCAGTGCCGCGGTCAGCCCCGGTCCGAGCCCGTTTCCGAGCCCGGGCCCGCGCCCGCTTCCGAGCCCGTTTCCGAGCCCCGCTCCACCCGCACGCTCACCCCCCGCCGCAGCCCCCACCCCGCCATCGCCCCCGCCGCCGCCTCCAGTACGTGACGCGAGCGCGGCCGCGGCAGCCCGAGGCGGCCCGGGACCATCGTGCGCACCGCCAGCACCCGCAGCCGCCGGTCCAGGTAGGCCACGTCGATGGCGAAGCGCATCCCGACGGTGTGCACGCTCCCGGCCGGGGTCAGCAGCAGCGCCCCCTCGATCCCGTCCCGCCCCAGCAGCCCCCGGGTCCGGGCGCGGTACGAGGCCGCCACCTCCAGCGGTACCGCGCCGCCCTCCGGGAGGCCGAGCGTGCCCGGGCCGTCCTGCCAACGCCGTGCCATCCGCGTCCCCTCGCTCCCGGCCGGCGGGGTCCCGGCCGGGACCAGTCTGCGCCGGGGCGGGCGGCCGGGCCATGGGTCCCCGGGCCCATGACCCCCGCCGCGCCGGGGCCTACGGTCGGCGGGATGGGCGTGGTCGTGATCATCTTTGCCGCCGGGTACGGCGTGGCCGCCGGGCTGCTCCTGCCGCGGGCGGCCTACCGGCTCGGCGTCGAGCCGGGGGAGCCGTGGCGGGCGAGCTGCCCCCGGGGGCACCCGCTGGGCCGCGGGGTGCGCGGCTGGCTGGGGCCCGCGCGGTGCTCCGGCCGCGCCTACGGGCCCGGCGCCACCCGTACGGCCGTACTCGCCGCGCTGGTCTGCGCGGCGTTGGCCGCGGCCGCCGGGGCCCGGCCCGAGACGGCGGCCTTCGTCGCGCTGGCGCCCGCACTCCTCCTGCTCGCCCTGGTGGACCTGGCCGTGCACCGGCTGCCCGACGTGCTGACCCTGCCGCTGGCCGCCGCGGTGGCCGCGCTGCTCGGGGTCGCGGCCCTGCTGCCCGGGGCCGCCGGGTCCTGGCGGCTCGCGCTGCTGGGCGGGGGCGCGCTCGGGGCGGCGTACCTCGTGCTCTTCGCGGTCAACCCGGCCGGGCTCGGCTTCGGGGACGTCAAGCTCGCGCTCCCCCTCGGGGTCGCTCTTGGGTGGTACGGGTGGGGGGTATGGGCGGCCGGAGCGTTCCTGGGCTTCCTCTACGGCGCCCTGTACGGCCTCGCCCTTGTCCTGCGGGGCCGCGCGCGGGGCCGCGACCCCTTCCCCTTCGGCCCCTTCATGGCGGCCGGCGCGCTCACCGGAATGCTCCTCGGCGGATTCGGAGCGTAGTGGTGGCGCGGCAATGCACGCAGCAGGCTTTACGAAGGGTTATGGTGGAACCCCCCCCTCGGGCCGGTCCGTATCCCCCCCACGGACCGGCCCGTTTTTCGTCTCCGGCTCCCCGGACCCGAGGGAACGGGGAACCCGCAGGTCACCCCCGCTGGGCCCAGATGTTGGTCCCGGGCGTCGAGACCGCGTACGCATCGATCTCCTTCAGCTCCTCCTCCGTGAGCGCGGCGCCCGTCAGCGCGGCCACGTTCTCCTCCAGCTGGCGCACGCTGGAGGCGCCGATCAGCGCCGAGGTCATCCGCTCGTCGCGCAGCACCCAGTTCAGGGCCAGCTGCGACAGCGACTGCCCGCGCCGGGCCGCGATGGCGTTCAGCCCGTTCAGGCGGCGCACCACGTCCTCGGAGAGCAGGTCCGGGTTCAGGGACTTGCCCTGGGTGGCCCGCGAGCCCTCCGGGATGCCCTTGAGGTACTTGCCGGTCAGCAGCCCCTGCGCCAGCGGCGCGAAGGAGATGCAGCCCATGCCGGCCTCCTCCAGGGTGTCCAGCAGGCCGTCCTCCTCCGTCCAGCGGTTGATCATGGAGTACGAGGGCTGGTGGATCAGCGGACGCACGCCCATCTCGCGCAGGATCCGCACGGCCTCGGCCGTTTGCTGCGCCGTGTAGGAGGACACGCCGACGTACAGCGCCTTGCCCTGCTGGACCGCGGACGCGAGGGCGCCCATGGTCTCCTCCAGCGGGGTGTGCGGGTCGAAGCGGTGCGAGTAGAAGATGTCGACGTAGTCCACGCCCATCCGCTTGAGCGAGGCGTCGAGGGAGCCGAGCAGGTACTTGCGGCTGCCCCACTCGCCGTAGGGCCCGGCGTGCATGAGGTAGCCGGCCTTGGTGGACAGGACCAGCTCCTCGCGGTGGGACGCGAAGTCCTGCGCGAAGATCTTGCCGAAGTTCAGCTCGGCGGAGCCGGGGGGCGGCCCGTAGTTGTTGGCCAGGTCGAAGTGGGTCACGCCGAGGTCGAAGGCCCGCCGCAGGATCGCCCGCTGGTTCGCCAGAGACGCGTCGTCCCCGAAGTTGTGCCAGAGTCCGAGCGAGATCGCGGGGAGCTTGAGGCCGCTGCGGCCCGTGCGCCGGTACTCCATGGAGTCGTAGCGCGAGGGCTCTGCCCGATAGGGATTGGTATCAGTCACGTTGTCCTCCCTATCACGGACTTGTGACCGACCGAGTTGGGTGAGGCATCCGCAAGCGCAGTAATGTGGCGGCCTTGAGGGGGGACCGCAATTCGCACGGGGGCTTTGCACGGAGGGGCTGGAAGATCGTGAATCTGCGCGACCTGGTGTACAGGCTCTACGCACGCCGGGTGGAAGGCCGCATCGACCATGACGCGGCGCCCAAGCACATCGGCGTGATCCTGGACGGCAACCGGCGCTGGGCCAAGGCCTCCGGGGGCACCACGGAACAGGGCCACCAGGCCGGAGCCGAGAAGATCTCCGAGCTGCTCGGCTGGTGCGACGAGTCGGACGTCGAGGTCGTGACGCTGTGGATGCTCTCCACGGACAACCTCGACCGGCCCGAGAACGAGCTCGGCCCGCTCCTGACGATCATCGAGAACACCGTGCGCGGCCTCGCCGCGGACGGACGCTGGCGCGTCCACCACGTCGGGAACATGGACCTGCTGCCCGCCCGCACGCAGTCCGTGCTCAAGGAGGCCGAGGAGGCCACCCTCGACCGCGGCGGAATACTGGTCAACGTCGCGGTCGGCTACGGCGGCCGCCAGGAGATCGCGGACGCCGTGCGCTCGCTGCTCCTGGAGCACGCTTCGAAGGGCACCTCCTTCGAGGAGCTCGCCGAAATCCTCGACATCGACCACATCGCCGAGCACCTGTACACGCGCGGCCAGCCCGACCCCGACCTGGTGATCCGCACCAGCGGCGAACAGCGGCTGTCCGGATTCATGCTCTGGCAGAGCGCGCACTCCGAGTACTACTTCTGCGAAGTGTTCTGGCCGGCCTTCCGCAAGGTGGACTTCCTGCGGGCCCTGCGCGATTACGCGGCACGTCACCGGCGCTACGGGACCTGATCCCCGGCGCCGCGCCACCCCGCCCCGAACCGGGCCCCGGACCGCAGTCCGGGGCCCGGTTCGCGTATCCGCCCCCCGCGCCCGAGGCCTTCACCAGGGATTCACCGAGCGTCCGTCATATGCCGTGGCATGGCGGCCGGTGTTCGAGGGCATACCCCATGCAGGTCGACGCCCGGTCCACGGGTGTCGAGTCTCAGCGGACGGCACAGGGCCGTCCGCCCGGGAGGCCCTTTGCACCAGGACGCGCGTGCGGTTCGCACGGACGGATTGGAGGGCCGGTGTTCGGCCCTGGCATCGCGGCCGATGACCGGTCCGGTCTTCATGGCCCGACCTCTTCCGAGGGGGTACGTCCTTCCGTGGTGACCAGCACAAAGCGCCGCCTGCCCGACAGGCGGACCTACGTCCTCGACACCAGCGTCCTGCTGGCAGACCCCAACGCGATCACCCGCTTCGACGAGCACGAAGTCGTGCTCCCGATCGTGGTGATCACCGAGTTGGAGGCCAAGCGGCACCATCCCGAACTCGGCTACTTCGCCCGGCAGGCGCTGCGCCTGCTCGACGACTTCCGGGTCCGCTACGGTCGCCTCGACGCCCCCATCCCGCTGGGCGATCTCGGTGGCACCCTGCGTGTCGAGCTCAACCACTCCGACCCGGGCATCCTGCCCGCGGGCTTCAGGCTCGGGGACAACGATTCGCGGATCCTCGCGGTCGCCCGCAACCTGCAGGCCGAGGGGTACGACGTCACGGTCGTGTCGAAGGATCTCCCGCTGCGCATCAAGGCCTCGTCCGTGGGCCTGCTCGCAGAGGAGTACCGGGCGGAACTCGCCATCACCGACGCGGGCTGGACCGGCATGAGCGAGCTGGCCCTCTCCGGGGAGCAGGTCGACCTCCTCTTCTCGGAGGAGCGGCTGTACGTCCCCGAGGCCGCGGAACTGCCCGTGCACACCGGTCTGGTCATCCAGTCCGAGCGCGGCAAGGCGCTGGGCCGGGTCACGGCCGACGGCAACGTGCGGCTCGTGAAGGGCGACCGCGAGGCCTTCGGGCTGCACGGCCGCAGCGCCGAGCAGCGCATCGCGCTGGACCTGCTGCTCGACCCGGAGATCGGGATCCTCTCCATGGGCGGCCGGGCCGGTACCGGAAAGTCGGCGCTCGCGCTCTGCGCGGGGCTGGAGGCGGTGCTGGAGCGCAGGCAGCACCAGAAGGTGATGGTCTTCCGGCCGCTGTACGCGGTGGGCGGCCAGGACCTCGGCTACCTCCCCGGGGACGCCTCCGAGAAGATGAGCCCCTGGGCCCAGGCGGTGTTCGACACCCTCTCGGCGGTCGCCGGGCGCGACGTCATCGAGGAAGTGCTGGGCCGGGGCATGCTGGAAGTGCTCCCGCTCACCCACATCCGGGGCCGCTCGCTGCACGACGCCTTCGTGATCGTCGACGAGGCGCAGTCGCTGGAGCGCAACGTCCTGCTGACCGTTCTGTCCCGGATCGGGGCGAACAGCCGGGTCGTGCTGACGCATGACGTCGCCCAGCGGGACAACCTGCGGGTCGGCCGGTACGACGGAGTCGTGGCCGTGGTCGAGAAGTTGAAGGGCCATCCGCTCTTCGCCCACATCACGCTCGCCCGGTCCGAGCGCTCGCCCATCGCCGCGCTCGTGACGGAGATGCTGGAAACCATCTGAAAGGACCCATAGCGGTACGGAAGTTGGCGCCGTCCGGCAAAGGCGAGAGAGCCTAGCCGGGCGGCGCACCGCTGCACAGGGCTTCGCCGAAAACAACGGAGTCGCAGCAGGTGTGACCTTTCCCACGCAACGGAGAATTGCCTCGCGGCGTCGCGGTCCGGCAGAGTCTGGTCTCCGTAAGGCCCCGCATACGGCACACGTGCATCCCTCGTGGCTGCACAGCTCAGCGACAACTCCAGAACCGACCGCCGTATGCCGCCCGCAAGCTTCACGCGGCACTCCCTCCCCGGGAGTTGCCCGACGGGCCCGCGCCTCCTGTGACCACAGAACCGTGGAGGCCAGTGTCAAGGGCACTCCTGCGTCCGCGAGGTCACCGTTGCGGACGCTGCTGGAAGGACACCGTGTGAGCCGCATCTCGGTACGGGGATTCGCCGTGGCATCCGCCACCGCGGTCACCACCGTCGGCGCCGTCGTGGGTGTTGCCACAGGCGACCCCCAGAGCTCGACCAACCTCGAGACGACCGCGTCCGGAGCGACTCTCCTCGCTGACATTCCCGCGGGCGAGCAGGCCCGTGTGCAGAACGCCTCGCTGACCGAGCAGGCCGACGCCATCTCGCACGCCGCCGACGCCGACGCCAAGCGCTCGACCGAGGAAGCGGCGCGGATCCAGGCCGCCAAGGACGCGAAGGACAAGAAGGCCGAGGCCGAGGCCAAGCAGAAGGCCGACGCCGAGGCGAAGGAGAAGAAGGAGCGCGAGGCGAAGGAGCAGGTGGCCAGCCGGTCCGCCAGCCGCGACGCGTCCTCCTTCACGCCGAAGAGCTCCTACACGATCTCCGAAGTCAAGTCGATCGCGGCGCAGATCGTGCCCTCGGGCCAGCTCCAGTGCTTCTCGAACATCGTGGACGCCGAGTCGACCTGGAACTACCAGGCGGTCAACTCGTCGTCGGGCGCCTACGGTCTGGTCCAGGCGCTCCCCGGGTCGAAGATGAGCTCGGTCGCCTCCGACTGGCGCACCAACCCCGCCACGCAGATCCAGTGGGGCCTGAACTACATGAACGAGCGGTACGGCAGCCCGTGCAGCGCCTGGTCCTTCCACCAGGCCAACGACTGGTACTAGCAGCCGCTCGGCGCACAACCGCGAGGAGCCCCGCACCGTCCTACGGTGCGGGGCTCCTCGCGTGTACGGTCGACGGGGTCGTATTGGCGCGTGCGGGGGGAAAGGGACGACATGTCGAAGTGGGCAGCCTGGCTGGGCCGCATCGGAAGAGGGCTGAGCCAGGTCGAGGCGAAGCTGGACGAGCGGCGGGCCGAGGTCGAGGCCGAGAACGCGGAGCCGGCCCTCGCCGTGCCCGCCTCAGCGGCGGCGCGGCGCGCCACCGCGCAGGGCGCCGGGGACCCCGGGGCGCCGCCGGGGGCGCTGGAGCCGTCCACGGCGCGCCTGCGGCCCGACCCGGTGACCGTGGTGCCCTGGGGGATGCGGGTGGCCGGGGAGGTCAGCTGGCGGCTGCTGCTGGTCGCCGGGATGCTCTGGGTCGTGATGAAGGTGATCAGCGAAGTCCGGCTGGTCGTCCTCGCCTTCGCCGCCGCCCTGCTCGTCACCGCCCTGCTCCAGCCCTTCGTGGTCCGGCTGCGCAGACTCGGCCTGCCCCGCGGGCTCGCCACCGCCGTCACCGCCATCCTCGGCTTCGTGGTCATCGGGCTGGTCGGCTGGTTCGTGGTGTGGCAGGTCATGGAGAACCTCGACCAGCTCTCGGCCCGGGTCCGCGACGGCATCGAAGAGCTCAAGCGGTGGGCCCTCAACAGCCCGTTCCATGTGACCGAGCAGCAGATCAACGACATCGCCAAGAACCTCAGCGACACCATCGGCACCAACACCCAGGAGATCACCTCCGCCGGGCTGCAGGGCGTCACGGTGATGGTCGAGGTGCTGACGGGCATTCTGCTCGCCATGTTCTCCACCCTCTTCCTGCTGTACGACGGCGCGAAGATCTGGCAGTGGGTCCTGGGCCTGGTGCCCACCGCCGCCCGGGCCGGGGTCGCGGGCGCCGGACCGCGCGCCTGGCGGACCCTGACCGCGTACGTGCGGGGCACGGTCCTCGTGGCCCTCATCGACGCCATCTTCATCGGCCTCGGCCTGTGGTTCCTCGACGTGACGATGGCGGTGCCGCTGGCCGTCTTCATCTTCCTGTTCGCCTTCATCCCGCTGGTCGGCGCGGTGATCTCGGGCGCCCTCGCGGTGGTCGTGGCCCTGGTGACCCAGGGGCCGTTCACGGGCCTGATGGTGCTGGTCGTCGTACTCGCCGTCCAGCAGATCGAGGGGCACGTGCTGCAGCCCTTCATCCTCGGGCGGGCGGTACGGGTGCACCCGCTCGCGGTGGTGCTCTCGGTGGCCGCGGGCGGCATGATCGCCGGCATCGGGGGCGCCGTGGTCGCCGTGCCGCTGGTCGCCGTCACCAACACGGTCGTCGGCTATCTGCGGGTGTATTCGCGGGAACAGGACGCGCAGTTCGGCCCGGGCCCGCACGGGGCGACCGCCGTGGACCGGGTGGAGCCGGAGCAGGAGGAGCAGCAGCGGTGATATCCGAGCCCGAGGCCGATTCCGGCTGGACGACCGAGCTGTCCGCATCCCCCGGGGCGGCCGCGGAGACCCTTCCCGCGCCGGAGCGGGGCGGTGGCCCCGGGCGGGGCGGCCGGTGGGTGTGGGCCCTGGGCGGGGCGGTGCTGGCCTCGGCGCTCTGGGCGGGCGGGCTGTACGCCCTGGGGGACCGGATGGCCGCGCCGCCGGTGGCCTACCGCCTGCCGGAGAAGCTGTGCGACACCCTGAAGGCGAAGGCGCTGACCGCGGCCTTCGGGGATCTGCGGACGGGCAATCCGTCCAGCCAGAACACCGAGAACCCCGCGGTGGACTGGGCGATGTGCATGATGGGCAGCCCGTCCGACACCGACAAGCCCGTCAGCTACAACGTGTGGGCCTCCCTGCAGCTGCACAAGAAGACCGACCCGGAGCCGGAGTTCGACGTCGAGAGCCCCTGGCAGCCGCACGCGACCACGCTGGGCCGGGCCTCCGTACCGGACCTCGGCGAGCGGGCCGTGATGGCCCGGACGGCCGACGGCCAGGGGCCCGAGCTGAAGGTGCTGGACGGCGGCGCGGTGTTCACGCTCACGATCGTCCCCTTCAGCGGGATGACGCGGGACCCCGGGGCGGCGCCCGGCGGCGTCGACTACGCCCCGATCGAGGCGGCGATGATCTCCGACATGCGGGACCTGATGGCGGCCTTGCGGAAGTAGCCGGAGCCGGACGCACGAAGGGCCCCGCTGCCGTGGTGACGGCGGCGGGGCCCTTCGCTGTGCACGCGCGGATGGCGCGGGTCTGACGGGTCCTACTACTCGGCGGTGGCGTCGGCGAGCGCCGCCTCCGCGTCGAGGGTGACCGCGACGGCCTGGATCACCGAGGCGATCTTGAAGGCCTCCTGGATCGTCTCGCGGCCGACACCGGCCTTGCGCAGGACCTGCTCGTGCGAGTCCAGGCACTGGCCGCAGCCGTTGATCGCGGAGACCGCGAGCGACCACAGCTCGAAGTCGACCTTCTCGACGCCCGGGTTGCCGATGACGTTCATCCGCAGGCCCGCGCGCAGCGTCCCGTACTCCGGGTCGGAGAGCAGGTGGCGGGTGCGGTAGAAGACGTTGTTCATCGCCATGATCGCGGCGGCGGACTTGGCCGCGGTGTAGGCCTCCGCGGACAGGTTCGCCTTCGCCTCCGGCTCCAGCTCACGCAGGACGCGCGGGGAGCGGGCGGCGATCGCGCAGGACAGGACGGTGCCCCACAGCTGCTGCTGCGGGAGGTCGCTGTTGCCGATGACCGAACCGAGGTTCAGCTTCAGGTCCTTGGCGAAGTCCGGTACGGCGGCCTTCAGCGTGTCGAGGGACACGGGTCACTCACCGGCCAGCAGCGAGCCGGCGTCCAGGGTGCCCTCGCCCTTGTTCCAGTTGCAGGGGCACAGCTCGTCGGTCTGCAGGGCATCGAGGACCCGCAGGACCTCCTTGGGGTTACGGCCCACGGAACCGGCGGTCACCATCGTGAACTGGATCTCGTTGTTCTGGTCGACGATGAAGACGGCGCGCTGGGCGAAGCCGTCCTCGCCCTGCACGCCACAGGCCTGCATGAGCTCGTGCTTGGAGTCGGCCAGCATCGGGAAGGGCAGGTCACGCAGGTCGGCGTGGTCCTTGCGCCAGGCGTGGTGCACGAACTCGGAATCGCCGGAGACGCCGAGGACCTGCGCGTCGCGGTCCTGGAACTCCTCGTTCAGCTTGCCGAAGGCGGCGATCTCGGTCGGGCAGACGAAGGTGAAGTCCTTCGGCCAGAAGAACACCACGCGCCACTTGCCCTCGTAGGTCTTGTGGTCGATCTGGGCGAACTCGCTACCGGCCTCCAGGGAGACACAAGCGGTCAGATCGTACGAGGGGAACTTGTCACCAACAGTGAGCACGCGCACTCCAAGCAATGGGGAAAGCGCCCTTTTTGAGGGCTTTCCAAGGGGGGTTGGACGTATCTCACATGCTGGCACACCTGGATTGATTACAGAAATAGCTACTCTTGTCCCAGGTGATCGGAGGTGCCTATCAGTGGCAGCCAGTAAGAGGGGAGCGAAGGGCGGCGTGAAGACCAGCATCACGAGCGGCGCGAAGACCGGTGTGAAGAGTGGCGCGAAACAGCCCACGCTCGCCCAGCTGCGCGCCTTCGCGGCCGTCGCCGAGCACCTGCACTTCCGGGACGCGGCCGCCGCCATCGGCATGAGCCAGCCCGCCCTGTCCGGGGCCGTCTCCGCGCTGGAGGAAGCCGTCGGCGTACAGCTGCTGGAGCGCACCACCCGCAAGGTGCTGCTCTCCCCGGCGGGGGAGCGGATCGCGGCCCGCGCCAAGGTGGTGCTGGAGTCGATGGGCGCCCTGCTGGAGGAGGCCGAGGCGGTACGGGCCCCCTTCACCGGGGTGCTGCGGCTCGGCGTGATCCCCACCGTGGCGCCCTACCTGCTGCCGACCGTCCTCGGGCTCTTCCAGCGGCGCTACCCGCTGATGGACCTCCAGGTGCACGAGGAGCAGACCTCCTCGCTGCTGGACGGCCTGACCGGCGGGCGCCTGGACCTGCTGCTGCTCGCGGTGCCGCTCGGGGTGCCGGGCGTCACCGAAATGCCGCTCTTCGACGAGGAGTTCGTCCTGCTCGCCCCGCGCGAACACCCGCTCGCCGGGCGCCGGGACATCCCGCGCGAGGAGCTGCGGGGACTCCAGCTGCTGCTTCTCGACGAGGGGCACTGCCTGCGGGACCAGGCCCTGGACATCTGCCGCGAGGCCGGGCGCGGTGAGGGCGCGGCCGTCACCACGACCGCCGCCGGGCTCTCCACCCTGGTCCAGCTCGTCGCGGGCGGGCTCGGCGTCACCCTGCTGCCGCGCACCGCGCTGCGGCTGGAGACCACCCGCAACGAATACCTGGCCACCGGGTACTTCGCCGAGCCCGCGCCCTCACGCCGGATCGCCCTGGCGATGCGGACGGGCACGGCCCGCGCGCAGGAGTTCGCGGCGATCGCGCGCTCCCTGCGCGAAGCCGTGCGCCCGCTCCCGGTCTGGCCCGCCGACTAGGAGGGGGCCTGGTCGGCGGGCCGCCGGGCGGGGGCGTACGTACCCGGGCCGGGCGGGGGCTACTCGGTCCGCAGGCCGTCCGGGCGCATCATGCGCAGCAGCGGCGGCATGCTGAGCAGCGTCACCAGCAGGACCAGCGCGCCGCCCGCCCCGGCCATCGCCAGGACGACGTTCCACTCGATGAGCACGGGCAGCCCGGTCATCCGCATCAGGACCGAGCCCAGGGCCAGACCCACGCCAGAGGCCAGGGCCAGGGCCAGCGAGATCGGCAGCGCCGTCTGCCACAGCACCGACAGGCACAGCGTGCGGCGCGGGGTGCCGAAGGCCACCAGCGAGGACAGCAGCCGCTTGCGCTCGCGCAGTTGCTCCAGCTGCGCGACGAGCAGGCTCAGCCCGATCAGCACCAGCACCAGCACGGAACCGACGTACAGCCCGGCCCGGATGGTGCGGTACTGCCCGTCCGCCTGCGTGAACTGGAGCATGTAGGCGCGGGCGAGGGGATCCGCCTCGTAGGTGGCGGTGCGGACGTTCTCCACCGCGTCGGGCACCTCCGGGTCGAGCAGGACGTACAGGTTCGAGGAGAGCTCCGTGACGGGGACCCGGGGCGCGACGGACTCGGTGGTCAGCAGGCCGGTGCTCAGCTCGCCGTCCGGGCCCGGACGGCTGGCCACCGTCCGGATGTTCGCCGGAACCGTCCACTCGACGGGGGCCGCGTCCTGCGGGTAGCCCGCCACGCTGCCCGCGAAGATCTTGTCCCCGCCCTTGGCGATCCGCCCGTACGGCGCCCCGTCCGGATCCGGACCGCCCGTCAGGACGAAGGAGTCGCCCTCCGCGCAGGACTCGATCACCGCGATCTCGCGCAGCGCGGTGCAGGTGCCCACGGTGACCGTGATGGTCCGGTCCTCGGCCGGCACCGTGGCGGCGGCGTTGATCCTGGTCAGGGCGACGGCCTTGGTCACGCCCTCGGCCGCCGCCACCTTCGCGCCGATGTCCTCGATCCGCAGATCGGATCCCGGCTGCCGGTTCGCGGTCACCGCCATCTCGGCCCGCGTCGGGTCGACTCCGGTGAGCGTGGTGTAGGTCGCCTCGGTGCCCGCGAAGAGGATCTGCAGGGCGATGGCCCCGGCGACCGCGACCGCGACGCCGTTGACCAGCCGGGCCGCCGTCCCGCCGGCGACCTGGAGGCGGCGCACGGCGAGCTGCCAGGAGACGGGTCCGCGGGACAGCCCCGAGACGCTCCGGTCCACCAGCCAGGGCAGCATGGAGGTGACGCTCACGAGCAGCAGGACCACCCCGGCGCCCACTTGCGCCTGGTTGAAGACCGCGGGGTCGTCCGTGCCGCGGATCGCCAGGGGCGCGAGGAGCGCGAGACCGGCGAGCGGCGGCAGCAGCCGCCACCAGAACCGGCGCCGGGCCGGGCGGGCGGTCCGTACGACGCCCAGCGGCTCGATGACCACACCGCGCAGCGTGAAGAGGGTGACCGCGACCGACAGCAGCGCCACGGCGACGGCGACGAGCGCCGCCAGCCAGGGGCTCGGGTCGAGATCGGCGGGGAAGACGCTGCGCCGGCCCAACGCGACGCTCGCGACGAGCCGCCGGGAGACCAGGAAGAAGAGGGTGCCGAGGGCCAGGCCGCACACGGCCCCGGCCAGCGCCTCGCCCGCGGCGATCCGTCGGACCATCGTGTTGTCGGCGCCGACGAGGCGGAGCGCGGCGAGGCGGCGGTCGCGCTGCTCGCCGCCGAAGCGGATGGCGGCGGCGATGAAGACGGTGACCGGCGTCAGCAGGGCGACGAAGGTGAGGAGGACCAGCAGGGCGAGGACCCGGTCCAGCCGGTCGGGTTCGTCGTCGGTGCCGAAGGCGTTGAACCGCTGGACCTGGCCGTACCGTTCGCCGGTGCTGTGCAGGGCGCCGTTGCCCGCGTAGAAGAACAGCTCGCCGGGGCCGACCAGGCCCGCGTCGCCGATCAGCGCGACGACCCTGCCGTCCAGGCGCTCGCGCAGCCCCTTGCCCTCGTCGGACTTCAGCAGGGCGTCCAGCGCGGGGGAGAGGGCGAGCTCGCCCGGGGCGGGGATCCGGGTGAGGCCGGGCGGGGCGGGGGCGTTCGGGCCCTCGGCCTTGACGAAGGACCCCTCGACGGTCTGGTGGTGGTACTCCTGGTCGGCCCGGGCGATGAGGAAGGTGTCCGGGCCGGGCCGCTCCGGGCCGGTCAGGGACAGGTTCCGGCGGGCGTCGGCGCGGTCGGTCCGTGCGGTCAGCGCGCTCGGCAGCGCGGCCGTGACCAGCAGCAGGGCGACGCCGAGACCGACGCCGACCGCGGTGAGCAGGGTGCGGGTCCAGCCCTGGCGGCCGCCGGTGACGGCGAACCGGGCCCCCATGAGGAGATCACGGGCCCAGCCGCGCGCCGTGCTCATATGGCGCGCTCCATGTCGCGGGACTTCCCGTCGCGCACGACGATCTCGCGGTCGGAGTAGGCGGCGACCCGGGTCTCGTGCGTGACCAGGACGACCGCGGTGCTGGCGGCCCGCGCGGCCTCGGTGAGCAGCCGCATGACCAGCTCGCCGTTGAGGGAGTCCAGGGCGCCGGTGGGCTCGTCGGCGAAGACCACGCGGGGGCTGGTGACGAGGGCGCGGGCGACGGCGACGCGCTGGCCCTGGCCGCCGCTGACCTCGCCGGGGCGCTGGGAGCCGATGTCATCGACCTCCAACCGGGTCATCCAGCGCAGGGCGGTGGCCTCGGCGGCCTTGCGCTTCACCCCGTTCAAGCGCAGCGGCAGGGCCACGTTCTCGACGCAGGTCAGCTCGGGGACGAGCTGCCCGAACTGGAAGACGAAGCCGAACTCGCTGCGGCGCAGGGCGCTGCGCTGGGCGTCGTTCATCGCGGACAGGTCGCGCCCGGCGTAGGTGATGGTGCCCCGGTCGGCCGCGACGATCCCGGCCAGGCAGTGCAGCAGGGTCGACTTGCCGGAGCCGGAGGGGCCCATGACGGCGACGATCTCGCCCGGGTGGATGGAGAACTCGGCGCCGGTCAGGGCCGCGTTCGAGCCGTAGGACTTGTAGAGGCCGTCGGCGCTGAGCAGGGAGCCGTCGGGGATCACGGGCGGACCTCCCGGGCGAGCTGGTCCAGGCGGGCGGCGGCCAGCTCCAGCCAGCGCAGGTCGGCTTCCAGGTGGAAGAGGGCGTGGTCGCAGATCAGCTGGTCGGCGAAGTCGCCCTTGCGCTTGCGGGTGGTCAGCAGCCGCATCATGCGCAGGTGTTCGGCGCGCTGGGTGTCGAGGAGCTGCTCGGCGCTGCGGCCGGTCAGCAGGGCCAGGACGACCTTGGTGTAGAGGGTCGAGTGGAGGTACGGCTCGGGCTTCTCCGGGGTGGTCAGCCAGACCTGGACGTCGGTGATCCCGGCCTCGGTGATGGCGTACCGCTTGCGTTCCGGACCGCCGCCGCTCTCGACACCGTCGACCTCGACGAGGCCGTTCTTCAGGAGCCGGGACATGGTCGAGTAGACCTGCCCGTAGGCGAGGGGCCGGTCGTGGCCGAACTTCTCGTCGAAGGCGCGCTTGAGGTCGTACCCATGGCGCGGTCCGGCCTCGAGGAGGCCGAGCAGTGTGTGACCGATGGACATGGGGGCGACTGTACGCACGGTGTATACCGCCTGTGCATAGCGGGGTGGCGGACCGAAGGCGTAGAACCAGGGTTGCGGGGAAGCGACACCTTGATTCCCCGCAAACCCTCAGGTGGTCAGGTGTACAGCACGACGAGAGAGACGAGGAGCAGGGCAGCCGAGGCTGTGAGCCCCAGGATTCGGTAACGGCTCCAAGTGGCCAGTATGAGAAAGAATGACCACGCTCCACCCGTGATGGTGGCAGCCCACCATCCGACGGTCGTCTGCGCGGCGAGGAGAGGGAAGGGGGCTATCAGGATGGTCGGCAAGATGACTCCCAGCCGAGGCCCGATGTCCAGCCGCTTGTAGACGACCATCAGGACGATCAGGGCAGTCGTCACGGCGAGAGGGACGGCCGCCCAGTCCCACCAGGTCCAACAGAGTCCGTCCGTCTTCTCGCACACCTGGTCCTTGTGATGCTTGACCCAGGAGAAGAACTGCACGGCACCGTAGGCCAGAACCGCGCCGGTGAGAGCCGCTCCGAACGCTCTCGGCAACACAGTCCGTGACTCTGCGCGTGGGTGGCTCATGGTTTAAGTCTTCCCTCATCGGTGGCGGTGGGCCTGAATACATGTATCAGGCCCACCGCGTCAGTTGTCTGTCACTTTCCCTGCAACGTCTGCTCCAGGGCGTCCGCGTAGAGACGAGCTCCTGCGGGCTTGGGATGGAATGACTGCATGGACGGCAGCGGAGGGTCGTTGTCCGCGCGCTCCCGCCCGGTCATCACGATGCCGTGGATACCCTCGGGACCACCGCAAATCGCCTTGGCATCGAAGTTGCTCCGCGGATCGGAGAAGACCGCCCATGATCCGGAGTCCTGGGTGGCCCCCTTCATCTCTGTGGCCAGAGTGTCGGCCAGAGAGCGCACCCAGTCGTTCTCGACGTCTTCGTAGGCGTTGGGAAGACAGCTGTGGTCCTTCTCCACCAAACGCGGGTAGCCCATGAGGACGACCTTCGCGTTCGGCGCTTTGGCGTGGATGGCATTGAGTGTCGTGGTGATCTGGGGCCGTACTGAGTCATGCAGCCACTTCGGCGCCCAGTCCTTCAAGTCGCCCGTCGTGCCGCCTGTCTTGCTGCCGGTAGCGGGATCAACATTGTCGAGCTCCGCATATGGGCACGTGTGGAGAGCCGGGATCGGGATGTCGATGCACTTCGTAATGATCTCGCTGAAGCGGGCATCGTTGCCGCCGACGCTCAGTGTCACCAGGCTGGTGTTCTGGTCCAGGTACCCGGCTTCGATCTGTGCCACCTCGCTGGATTGGCCCTTGTTGAGGATGTTGTACGTGCGGGCTCCGGAGCACGCTACGAAGTGGTAATCCATCTGAGAGTCAAGGCCGTCGGCCATGGCTGCGATCGAGCTGGAGTAGCCTGGAATCTTCGCCTGCCTCGACCACGCCAGCTTGGAGCGGTGACACTTGTCGATGCCTTTGCCGTTCAGCTTGTCGAAGCGGTCGGTCTCCGGGTACAGGTCCGCGCCGTCCGGCGCGGTCGCTCCTTCACCCGAGGAGTACGAGTCGCCCATCGCTGTGACGGAGTTGGCCGGCTTGCCCGCGAGGGGCTGGAAGGCCACCGCACCCCAGGCGATGTCCTCGTCCGCACTTCCGTCTGCTGTCGTGTTCGACAGCTTGACGCTCGGAGTGCCGGTGAAGTGGAACACACCCAGGCTTACCCACCCACCGGCCCGCTGGAGCACCACCCGTTGCTTGCTGGTGCTGTCCGAACCCTCAACGGTGTAGGCGGCCTGACGGGTCTGGGCGCCAGTGTCGGGCAGGTGGACCAGGACCCGCGCCCAGCTGAGGCTCTCGGCGAGGGTCCATGTGCCGTCGATGGCCATGGGTCCGCCAGAGCCGCCGAAGTGATCCGCGTCGCGGGTGTGTGTGTACCAGTAGTGTCCGCCATAGCCGGCGCCTACTTGGTGCAGGTCCGCCTTCGCTTGATAGTGGCCCACGGCGTCGGGATTGAACGTGAACTGGAAGCTGCCCGCCGAGGATATGCGGCCGCACGTTCCCCAGGTTTCGGTGCCCTCGGGAACGGAGGCAACTACCTTGGAGCCGGACGGCGCGCCGGTACAGACGGGGGTACCGGTCTTGAGACGGTAGCCTCGTCCCGGCTCGGCAACCGGTGTCTGATACTTGATGGCCTCGTGGCCACAGGTGGAAGCACAGTTGGGCTTCCATGTCGTGTTGGGCTGGTTCCACCAGTACTTCGAGTAGCATTCGGCGTCCGGGCAGTCGGGCGGGGTGTCCGGGTTACAGTTGTTCTTGCTGTTGCAGAAGGTTTCAAGCGGGGGCGAGACGGCGACGCGGTCGGCGACGGTGGTCCACCAGGCGGGCCGGAATCCGGCCGAAGAGAACCCGGACTCACCGGGCCAGTCCTGACGGCCCGTGGTGGCGTAGGAGAAGCCCGTATCGACGGACCAAGCAGCCCAGCCCATCACCTTGCCCTCGTACGGCCAGTCCTGCGGATGAGCCGCGTCCTTGTTCGCCTCCGGGCCGTCGACGTCGATGTTCATGAACGGGTGGCCCCAGCTCTTCTTGTAGAGCGGGTTGGCGGGGTTGTTGTACCAGCCAAGGCCCCAGTGACCGGCGTGGTTTGAGGCATCCGACGGCGGATTGAAGCCGAGATTGTAGTTCCACACGGCTGTGAACCAGTTCTCGACCATGGACGGGTCGTCGTTGTTGACGGTGACCTTCTGACCGTCCGTATGGACCTCGTTCCACTTGTCGGCGAGGATTTTCATGGCGGCGGCGATGTTCGAGGCGTAGTCAACCGCGACGAGCCTCTGAAGGGTCGGGGACAGGCTAGGCACGCCGTCCTTCTCGTGGCCGGGCAGGCGCATGCCGTCAGTGACCTGACCGACGCCGTAGCCGCAGTCGGACTTGTCCCAGTTGATCTTCCAGTAGGCGGCCGGGTCCTTAGGGTCGACCTTGTGGCCGTAGTAGCCGTCCACCGCGGCCAGCGGGCTACCCATCTGGCCAGGAATCGCACCTGACTCGGCCTGCCACAGGTTCGACTCCTGGGCCATGATGCCTAGGAGCACGTTGGCGGGGATCTTGCCCCCACCGTTCAACGTCGGCGGAGGGAACAGACCTTGTGGGTCGACGGTGAGCAGGCCGGACTGGCTCCGGTAGCTGTCCTGCCGGATGTAGTTGGAGCGCAGATTGCCGCGCACAGCCATGTCGACGGCCCATTCGACCTGGTTCGGCGTCGGCTGCAGCGCCTGCACCTTGACGTCGTTGCGGGAGATGGAACACCAACGGTCGTCGTCTGTCGGCTCGTGCGATACGGCGGCGGAACCCGCGGCACTTCGCATCGATTGAGCCTGCGTCCCAGCGGCCTCACCGAGAGATGGAGATGCCTTGGTTCCCGAACCGTCGGGGGCTCCCTGCTGCACGCTCTGCGTGAGCTTCGTCCCGGTGGCAGTGGCGGTGCTGGTGACTGTAACCAGCTCGTCATCGGCTTTCACGGCAGCTCGCGGAGCGGCTTCTTCGCTCTTGCTGAAGCCCTTCCCCGCGTTCTTGACGCGGTCGAGGCCGGCTCGGATGCCAGCGGTCAGAACCGGTTCGACGGCAAGCCGTCCGTGAGATGACACGTCGGTGTTGGCCTTCGCGTTGACCTGGGTGACCCCGGTTCCGGTCGTGACGGGAGTCTTCGTGGGGTGGCCAGTGAGGAAGACGCTGCCTGCGTCGCCCTGCATGAGGTCGAGGTCGCCGAGCTTGCCCGAGGCGATGGTGCCCGGCTTGCCGTGACCAGTGAACAGTTTGGCGTTCACAGTGGAGTCGTCTTTGCGGTCGACGAAAGCGATGCTCCCGTCGACGGCGGGCCGGATGTCGAACGGGACGCTGTCCGCGTCGGCGAGGTTCTTGACCGTGCCGGCGCCGTCGAGGTGGACGAGGTGGTTGCCGAGTGCGGCAATCGTGCCGTCCTTCGCCGGGACCGCGCTGGTGATCTCTCCCTTCGCCGAGGCCGTACTAGTGGTCTTCCCAGCGGTGTCCACGGTGAGCACGCGCGTCCGCGTGCTGTCGGGATCGTTCATGTCGCGGAAGGCAGTGAACGCGGCAGTGTGTGTCACCGTGTTGCAGGACGGGTCGAAGTAGGCCAGTGACGCGGTGAAAGGCAGCTTCGTCACCTGCCCTGTCGCCAGATTGACAATGGCGGTGAACGCACCGCCCTGCATCAGGTCCGGCTTGTTCGTGAAACTGCGAGGCGCGTAAACGACGGCGGCGTGCTCGTGGTCCATCACGCACTGGTTGCCGATCCACGAGTCCGCAGGCAGTGCCGGTTCGGACAGGGTGGCTACGGCCTTCCATGCGTACGCCTCGCTGCTGTCAGCGACGAGGATGCGCAGGCCGTCCGCGTCAGCGGCGGCGGTCACCGCGCGGTCGGGGCTGGTCTTCCAATCGGTGCCGAGCTTTTTGCCCGGATCCTCGACCCGAACCGGAGAGACCTGTGGCGCGGTGGCGCCAGGGCTCGGTTTCGGCTCGGCGAAGGCGGATGTGGTCTGGAGGATTCCGGCGGTCAGGGCAGTACAGGCCACAACGGCGGTCAGCGGTAATCGTGTGCGTGTTCTGAATCTCAAGAGAGAGTTTCCCATTTTCTTGGAAGGTTCCCGTGTTTTTCTGTGGCATGGGAACGGCTCACCCGCCCGGTCGGAAGAACCCGACGAGGGCGGGAGCTTGGTCACGGTGAGCAGGTGCTGCGTCATGCCCCCGGCGCGGCGACTGTGCAGTAACTGGAGCACGCGCCCAGGGGGCATGACGCAGTTTCAGGATTGGCACTGCTGTGATGCTCGAAGCGTCAATCGACAAGGTTCGGCTCGCTCCACTCCTGGCAGCATCATGAAGGCCGTCCGGATTCTGGGCGCCGCACAGTCGTGCCTCCTGCATGCCGCTGGTGACTGAGCACGTCAAGGCATATATTTAACAACGACGGAAGAATAGTGCCGCAGAGGCCGGGAGTCCTCGGGCGGAGGGCAGGTAAATCCGTACCGCTCCCATTGTCACCCCACCTGATCAGTAGGCGGCAATGGACTTGCTATCTGCCCCACCGTGGTCCCGTATTCAAAGAATCGATGAAGCTATAGGCCTCGCGGGAACGGCGCCTTAGTCGCAGGGGGGGACGTGGAATACTCGGTCGATGAGTGCGGAACTGGAATTCTGTGATTCCTTCATGACGAGCGTGACCTTGGGGCACAGATCTGCGTTGAGGACGATGCCGACCGCATACGAGGTGAAATTCCCCTCGTCTACGGAGCAGGGTCGTGCGGTGTCGTTCGGGCAGAGCTTCAACTTCATGTACTTCGCGCCTGCGAGGTTATTGTCGAAGATGACGCATGTGTCGATGTGTCCGTTACCGTCACTCCTCTGATAGGTGAATACCGTCCCGAAGCGCCTAGCGTCGGGGAGGCGTTCGTTGTAGGTCATTTTGAAGCCGGATCCACACACGGTGGACCCGGCTGCTGCTGCTTCCTGCGGAGCTGTCAGGCCGATTGTCGCGGTCATGGCTGCGATGGTTGCGGCCAATCCAGTCTTCGTTTTGGAGATAGGCAAGGTGCTCGTCCTTTGCGTTGTGGTTTAGGTGTGCCGGTCATGGATCCTGGTTCTCCCGGCGTGTGGACGTCAATCCATTTGGTTATCGATCCGTCACATTTGGGGTTGTTCTTCGCATCTAAAGACCTGAAGTAGACCGTGCTGTGGCGCGAATGATCCGCCTCTGCTCTCTTGGACTTGAATATTCCGGTTCAAATCGAGCGTGATTCCTGGTCAGTGTTATCGGCGGCGGCGTGGCACAGGGGAAGGGCGACGCCGGGGGAGGGGGCCGAGATACGGACCGGGTCGCCCCTCCTCGCGCGGCTCCTGTGGGCCGACAGGGTCGCGGTAGAGGTCAGGCGTGGTACCGGTTTCCGCAGGATGCTGAGTTCGGAAATCAGCCGCCGGCCCATGGCCGGAGGCCCCTGATGAGATCGACACCCCGCCACCCGGTGGAACACCCATCCGCTCGACGAACCGGGGCGACGGGTGTGTTCGCCGACCTGCTCTAGAAGCCCGTCCGCCGTTGCGTGCCAAGTGAACCCAGCTGGCCGCGACGGCCATACGTGCGACTGTCGCATTGTCGGAACGGGCGTCTGAGCGGGATCCATGACAAAACACCCCGGCCTGTTGGGGCCGGGGTGCGGGTGGCTATGGGGTTCGTTCGGGGCCTATTCGGGGGCCGACGGCGACGACTTCGGGGGGCGGCCGCGGCGGGGGAGGGGGCCGGGGGAGGAGGGGAGGCGGCCGGACTCCGCGAGGGCGCGGCGGAGCAGGAACTCGATCTGCGCGTTGGCGCTGCGCAGTTCGTCCCCCGCCCAGCGGGCGAGCGCGTCGTACACCTGCGGGTCGAGCCGCAGCAGGACCTGCTTGCGGGGCGGGCGCCGGGCCGCTCCCGCGCCCGGTGCGCTCCGCTCGTCGTCGCCGGGCCCCTCGGGGGCCGCCGGCTCGCCGCCCGGCATCACTGGTAGAGGGTGCCGGTGTTCACGACGGGCTGGGCGGCGCGGTCCCCGCAGAGCACCACCATGAGATTGGAGACCATGGCGGCCTTGCGGTCGGGGTCCAGGTCCACGACGTCCTCTTCCTGAAGGCGGGTCAGGGCCAGCTCGACCATACCCACGGCGCCCTCGACGATCAGGCGACGGGCCGCGACGACCGCGCCGGCCTGCTGGCGCTGGAGCATGGCCGAGGCGATCTCGGGGGCGTACGCGAGGTGCGTGAAGCGGGACTCGATGATGTGGACGCCGGCCGCCTCGACCCGGGTGTGCAGCTCGACCGCGAGCTTCTCGGTGATCTCCTCGGCGTTGCCGCGCAGGGAGAGGCCGCCCTCGTCGTGGGCGTCGTACGGGTACTCGATGGCGATGTGCCGGACGGCGGCCTCGGTCTGGGTCTCGACGAACTCGGTGAAGTCGTCGACCTCGAAGAGGGCCCGCGCGGTGTCCTCCACCTTCCAGACGACGACCGCGGCCAGCTCGATCGGATTGCCGTAGGCGTCGTTGACCTTCAGGACGGCCGTCTCGTGGTTGCGGACGCGCGTGGAGATCTTGTCGCGGGAGGTCAGCGGGTTCACCCAGCGCAGGCCGTCGGTGCGGATCGTGCCCCGGTAGCGGCCGAAGAGCTGGACCACGCGGGCCTCGCCCGGCGCGACCGTGTTGAGCCCGCACATCGCGTAGATCGACCCGATGATGACGACGACGCCGAAGGCGATCAGACCGGCCTTCGCGCCCACGGCGGTGAGGACGGCGCCGGTGGCGATCAGCCCCGCGCCGACCAGCAGGCCGAGCAGTCCGAGCAGCAGGGCCAGCCCGCCGCCGACGCTGTGCGCCGCGAATTCCCGTACCTGCGGCGTCGGCATATCGGTGGTGTTCGTCATGGTTCGCCCCGTTTCGTTCAGGAAGAGCCGGTCGGGCTCTCTAGCAAAGTGATATCACTTTTTTGGCGCACCGCAACTCTTCTGGTCTGCTAGGCGTCGGTTCATAGGGTGTGGGTGCTGATTCTCACGTCCGAATTGATCGGTATTGATAGGAACTGAGCAGCCTTTGTCACAACCTCCGGTGTTAGCTTTCTGAGCTGACGTCGGGGGTTATTGAGCGGAGCGGGAGCGATGGGCCGAGCAGAAGCGCGACGGGCGCAGCAGCAGCGCGGGAGCCGACGTGCGCCGCGCGGTGGCGCGCCGCAGGGCGGTCGCGGCAAGAACGGCCCGGGCGCGGGCGCGAACAAGGGCAAGGGCAAACGAACCGGCATACGCAGGTTCTTCACCTGGAAGAAGATCCTCGGCGCGTTCTTCGGCATGATCCTGCTCGGCATGGCCGCGGCGGTCGGCCTCTACTTCTACGTCGACGCGCCCAAGCCCAACGAAGAGGCGACGCTCCAGAGCAACGTCTACCAGTGGGCCGACGGCTCCGTCATGACCCGTACGGGCAAGTACAACCGCGAGATCCTCCCCTTCGACAAGGTCCCGGAGGATGTCCGCACCACGTTCATCGCCATCGAGAACAAGAACTTCTACAAAGACCAGGGCATCGACTACAAGGGCCTGGTCCGCGGCTTCATCTCGACGGTGACGGGCAAGGGCAAGGCCGGTGGTTCGACGATCACCCAGCAGTACGTCAAGAACTACTACCTGAACCAGGACCAGACGGCGACCCGCAAGCTCAAGGAAATGGTCATCTCCCTCAAGACCGACGGGAGCATGTCCAAGGACCAGATCCTCGAGGGCTACATGAACACCAGCTACTTCGGTCGCGGTGCGTACGGGATCCAGGCCGCGGCCCAGGCCTACTACGGCGTCGACGCCCAGAAGCTGACCCTGGAGCAGGGCGCCTACCTCGCGGCCGTCCTGCAGGCCCCCAGCTCCTACGACTGGGCGACCGCGGGCCCCAACGGCAAGCGCCTCGTGATGATCCGCTTCAACGCGACCCTCGACAACATGGTCGGCATGGGCAAGCTGGACGAGGCCAAGCGCAAGACCCTGCACTTCCAGGAGCCCATCAAGCCCAAGCCCACCCCCGGGCGCGAGGGCCAGAAGGGCTACCTGATGGAGGCCGCCGACGCCGAGCTGAACCGGCAGGGCGTGGCCAAGGCCGCGATCGACGCGGGCGGCTGGACGATCAGGCTCAACATCGACAAGAAGAAGCAGGCCGCCCTGGAGAAGGCCGTCAACGACGAGCTGGAATCCAAGCTGGAGCGCAAGAACACCGCGGAACGCCCGGTCGACCAGAACGTCCAGGCGGGCGCCACCTCGGTGGACCCGAAGACCGGCGCGATCGTCGCGATGTACGGCGGCACCGGCCAGGGCGAGAAGTGGTCCAGCAACGCCCTGCGCACCGACTTCCAGCCCGGCTCGACCTTCAAGCCGGTCGTGCTCGCCACCGCCCTGCAGAACGGCGCCAAGACGCAGGACGGCAAGCCGATCAACCCGAGCACCCTCTACGACGGCACCAGCGGCCGCCCGGTGGTCGGCAGCGACACCGCCTTCTCACCGCAGAACCAGGACCAGCGCGACTACTGGGACATCGGGCACAACATCACGGTCCAGAAGGCGACCAACGCCTCCGTCAACTCCGTCTACGCGCAGATGACCGTCGACGCGAAGCCGGAGAAGGTCAAGGAGATGGGTCTCACCCTCGGCATGCGGGACCGTGAGGGCTGGCCCGCCGACAAGCCCGCCATGGCGCTGGGCACCATGAGCGCCAGCACCGTCGAGATGGCCGGGGTCTACGCGACCTTCGACCACCACGGCAAGAAGGTCACCCCGTCGATCATCAAGAGCGCCCAGAACCACACGCGCACCTACAAGCCGGTGGTCACCATCGGCGACCAGGTGATCGACACCTCCACCGCCGACACCGTCACCAAGGTGCTGACGGGAGTCGTCACCGACGGTTCGGGTAACGCGGTCTACAGCGACGCTTACCAGGCCGCGGGCAAGACCGGCACCACCGAGTCCAACGTCGCGGCCTGGTTCACCGGCTACACCCCGGAACTGGTCACGGTCGTCGCGATGTTCGGCGAAGAGGTGGGCACCGGCAAGCAGGTCACCCTGACCGGTACCGCCGGCGGTGGCCGAGCGGGCGGCTCCAGCTTCCCGGCCGCCATCTGGAAGACCTACACGCTCGCCGCGCTCTCGGGTGTGGACACCGCCAAGTTCGATCTGCCGGACGCGGAGATGGGCACCCCGCCCCCGAGCCCGACCCCGTCCACCTCGGCCTCGACCAGCCGCAGCCCGTCGCCGAGCACCACCCGGTCCGCGTCCGGGTCGACCAGCCCGAACCCGACCAACTCGAGCTCGCGCAGCCCGAACCCGGACCCGACCGGCTCGTCACCGAACCCGGGGCACTCCTCGCCGAACCCGGGCCACTCGTCACCGAACCCGACCCACAGCAACCCGTTCCCGCCGTTCCCGTAGGGAACCGGAACACGAAACCGCCGCCCGGCAGCTCAGCTGCCGGGCGGCGGTTCTCGTTGCGGGGGCTTCCGGTCAGTACCGGTCCGGCGCCCCCGGCAGCGGGAGTTCGAACCACACGACCTTGCCGCTGCTCAGCCGGGTCGCGCCCCAGCGCCGTGCCATCCGGTTGACCAGGAACAGGCCGCGGCCGCCCTCGTCGGTGTCCCGGGCCCGGCGCTGGCGCGGCAGCTGCGGGGAGTCGTCGCCGACCTCGCAGCGCAGGACGTCCGTACGCAGCAGGCGCAGCGTGACGGGCCGCTCGGCGTACCGGACGGCGTTGGTGACCACCTCGCTGACCAGCAGCTCCAGGGAGTCGCTCAGCTCCTCCAGGCCCCAGCGGGTCAGGGCGCGCCGGGCGAAGCGCCGGGCGCGGCCCGGCGCGGTCTCCTCCGGGTCCAGGAACCAGTAGGCGACGTCACTGGGCGCGATGCCGTCGAAGCGGGCCGCCAGCAGCGCGATGTCGTCGTCCCGGTCACCCGGGCCGAGCATGTCCAGTACGTCGTCACAGAGCGCTTCCAGCGGCGGCGGGTGGTCCAGGCCGGTGAGCTGCGCCGTCGTGGCGAGGCGCTCGCGCAGCTGCTCGATGCCGGTCCAGACGTCGCGCAGCCGGGACTCGACCAGGCCGTCCGTGTACAGCAGCAGGGTGGCTCCGGCGGGGGCGTCCAGCTCGACGGCCTCGAAGTCCACGCCGCCGACGCCGATCGGGGCGCCGGGCGGCACCCGGAGCACCTCGGCGCGGCCGCCCAGGTGCAGCAGGACGGGCGGCGGGTGGCCGGCGTTGGCGATGGTGATCCGGTGCGAGACGGGGTCGTAGACCGCGTACAGGCAGGTCGCCATCCGGTCCGAGCCGAGCCGCTGGGCCTGCTCGTCCAGGTGGTGCAGCACCTCGGCGGGCGGCAGGTCCAGCTGGGCGAGGGTCTGGGCGGTGGTCCGCAGCTGGCCCATGATCGCGGCGGAGGTCATGGAGTGGCCCATGACGTCGCCCACGACGAGCGCGACCCGGCTGCCGGGGAGCGGTATGGCGTCGTACCAGTCCCCGCCGACCCGGGCCGTCTCGGCGGCCGGGAGGTAGCGGCTGGCGAGGCGGACCCCGGTGGGCTGGGGGAGGCTGTCCGGGAGCATGGTGCGCTGGAGCTCGTCGGCGATGTAGGCCTCGCGGCCGTACAGGACGGCCTTGTCGATGCCGAGCGCCGTGTGGGTGGCCAGCTGCGCGGCCACCAGCAGGTCGTTCTGC
This sequence comes from Streptomyces sp. NPDC002138, assembly GCF_040296485.1. Classification (NCBI taxonomy): domain Bacteria; kingdom Bacillati; phylum Actinomycetota; class Actinomycetes; order Kitasatosporales; family Streptomycetaceae; genus Streptomyces; species Streptomyces sp. NPDC002138. The sequence continues at coordinate 132,697 of NZ_JBEOXE010000006.1, forward strand.
TCGAAGGCGGGCCGGTCCGGGGTACGCAGGAACACCGCGGCGCCGATGACCCGGCGGCGGCCGCGCAGCGGGGCCAGGATCGCCCGCTGGCCGCGCGGTACGGGATGGTCCGCGCCCAGCAGTTCGGGCAGCGCGGCGCGGGCCGCGGCGGAGGACCCGAAGACGGGCCGCACGCCGCGCAGCACCTCGGCGAGGGCCCCGCCGGAGCGGATCTCGCACAGCTCGGCGGCGGGCAGGTCGCCCTGCGGGCCGACGAGCGCCAGCTGGCTGAAGTCCAGCTCGCCCCCGGCCCCGGTGACCGCGGTGAGGTCGAGCCCGGCCCCGATGGTGTCGGCGGCGCGGATGGTGTCGGTGAGGTCGTCGATCGGCCGGAGCCGGTCGGTCCGGCGCAGCCTCAGGACGACGGGGCCCACCGGGCGTTCGTCGCCGACGGGGAGCGGATCGCGCAGGTACACGAGGATCGCGTCGGAGAAGGTGGGCACGGTGGCCCGGCACAGGCCGAGGACGATCTCGTCGAGGTCGATGCCGCGCGCGATCCGGCGGGTGGCGGCGCCGACGAAGCGCAGCCGGTCGCCCTCGCGCCGGGCGGCGCCCGTGTCAGGCGTCCCGCCCGGTATGCCGCCGTGGTCCCCGGAACCGGAGGCGGAGGCGGCGGAAGCGGAGGGGGAAGCGGAAGGGTGTGGCACCGCGGGGCCCGTGGCCGGGTCCGGGGCGCCGTCCGGGGCCGCGCCCGGGCCCGTACCGGCATTGCGGGCGGCGCCCGTGTCCCGGGACAGGGCGGCGTCACCGCGCCGGGCGGCGGGGACGCCGGCCGTGGCCGGGGGCCGGGTGGCGCCCGTACCCGTACCTGCGCCCGTACTTGCGCCCGTGCCCGCACCCGCGCCCGCTCTGGACGCGGCGCCGGGAGCGGGACCCGAGGCGGAAGAGGAACCGGAAGAGGAACCGGAAGGGGAACCGGAAGCCGGACCGGTGCCGGAATCCGGCGAGCCGGGCCGGGTGTCCTGGGCGGCCGGAGCCGGGGTCTTGCCGTGGCCCTGGTCGTCGGAACCGGCACGGGGACCGGACCCGGCGTCCGCACCGGGAGCGGCCGCCCCCCGCCGTACCGGGCGGGGCCCGGGCAGGTCGGAGCCGCCCGGCGCCGGTGTCGCGGCTGCCGCGGCAGGCTGCGGGCCCTCGTAAGAGGTGGGGTACTCCGTCACGCGTGGGATTCCGTCCGTTTGCGCTGGATGTGCGCTGCACTCAACTCGGTCAGTCGCGGTATACCCGCTCAGCGGCGGGGACACCGTCGCCCGCGGTTCCTCCCCCAAACTTCGTCCGGGGGACCCCCGTCCGCTCGCTACCTCTCGCTCTGCGTCGACCTCCGGTCAAGTCGCGCGCACAGCACGACATTTAAGGGTGTACACCCTTGCACGGAACCCTGTCTGCAAGCTTGCGGAGGACGAGCCTACGTTTGGCACCCGGGGGCGCATCAAGGGTCTCATGAGGACATGTGCGCCGGGGTCCGGTCCCAGTCCCCGGGCAGGACCGGAACGCTCCAGCCCGGATCGGGCCGCCAGTCCTCCCAGCCGTCCGAGAACGGCGGCCCCCACTCCTTGATCAGCTCCACCGCCGCCCGTCCGGCCTCCCGTACCCGCTCGGCCGTCGCCTCGTCCATCAGCCCGCACCGCAGCGCCTGCGCGAACTCGTCCTCGTCGCGCCACTTCCAGGTGCGGTCGGGGTAGACGGAGATGTCGAGGAAGTGGTCCACGGAGTCGATGCCGCCGGACCACCGGGTCCTGGGCTCCTCAAGGTTCACGTACCAGCTCCGGAATTGCCACCCGTGGTCCCAGAACAGCCACACCGACCACGGATCGCCGGGCCGGGCCAGCTTCAGCACGCCGGTGCCGAACCAGTGCGAGCGGGCGGTGGTGCGCGGCGCGGTGTAGCGGGTCGCCAGGGGCTCCTCGTGCACCGAGGTCCCGTCGGCGAGCACCGGCTTGACCAGTTCGGTGTCCGGGGCCATCCACACGGCCAGCAGCTCGGGCGTGTCCTGGACGACGGTGACCGGGCGGCAGATGTGGACCGGCCCCGGCAGGCCCGGCGCGTGGTCGCGGTAGCGCCACAGGACGTGCGTGCCGGGCGCCCAGCGCGGGCCGGACGCGTCGTCGTACGCATCGTCATGAGCGCTGCCGGTCGCGGGGCCGGTCGCGAGGCCGGTCCCGCTCCGGGTGCCGCCTCGGGCGCCACCGCGCGCCCCGCCGCCCCCGCGGCCTCCGGTACCTGTCATGCGCAGATCTTAGGGCTGGGCTCCCCGGCCCCGCTGCGGTGCAGGTCACCGAGGGGTTCGGGGACGGCATTCGACCGAAATCCGGCCCCCCGCCCAGCCCTTCGAGCACTCCTCAGGGGCGGGTCATCCGCAGCACGTCGAGCGCCTCGTCGAGCTGTTCCAGGGTGAGCGCGCCGCGTTCGACGTAGCCGGACTCCAGGACGACCTCCCTGATCGTCCGGCGCTCCGCGAGCGCCTTCTTGGCGACCTTGGCCGCCTCCTCGTAGCCGATGTAGCGGTTCAGCGGGGTCACCACGGAGGGCGAGGATTCGGCGTACTCCCTGGCCCGGGCCGCGTTGGCGGTGATCCCGTCGATGGTGCGGTCGGCCAGCAGCCGGCTCGCGTTGCCGAGGAGACGGACCGACTCCAGCAGGTTCCGGGCCATCACCGGGAGCATCACGTTGAGCTCGAAGTTGCCCGCCGCGCCCGCCACGGCGACCGTGGTGTCGTTTCCGGTCACCTGGGCGGCCACCATCAGCACGGCCTCCGCGACGACCGGATTGACCTTTCCGGGCATGATCGAAGAGCCCGGCTGGAGATCCGGGAGATTGATTTCAGCCAATCCCGTGCGCGGTCCGGACGCCATCCAGCGCAGATCGTTCGCGATCTTGGTGAGCGAGACCGCCACGGTACGGAGCATGCCCGAGGTCTCCACCAGCGCGTCCCGCGCTCCCTGGGCCTCGAAGTGGTTGCGGGCCTCGGTGAGCGGCAGCCCGGTGGCCGCGGCCACCTCGGCGATGACGGCCGCGGAGAATCCGGGCGGGGTGTTGATCCCGGTGCCCACCGCGGTGCCGCCCAGCGGCAGCTCGGCGAGCCGGGGCAGCGCCGCCCTGAGCCGCTCGACGCCGTAGCGCACCTGGGCCGCGTACCCGCCGAACTCCTGCCCCAGCGTCACCGGGGTGGCGTCCATCAGGTGGGTGCGGCCCGCCTTGACCACCTCGGCGAACTCGGCGGACTTGCGCTCCAGGGAGGCGGCGAGGTGTTCCAGGGCCGGGATCAGCTCGCCGGTGACGGCGGCCGTGGCGGCGATGTGGATCGAGGACGGGAAGACGTCGTTGGAGCTCTGGGAGGCGTTGACGTGGTCGTTGGGGTGGACGTCGCGCCCGAGCCGCTCGGTGGCCAGGGTCGCGATCACCTCGTTGGCGTTCATGTTGGACGAGGTCCCGGACCCGGTCTGGAACACGTCCACCGGGAACTGCGCGTCCCAGCGCCCCTCGGCCACCTCCGCGGCGGCCGCCCGGATGGCCCCGGCGACGTCGGCGTCCAGGACGCCCAGCTCCGCGTTGACCTTCGCGGCCGCCGCCTTGATCCGCGCGAGGGCGGCGATGTGCGCGCGCTCCAGGCGCTGCCCCGAGACGGGGAAGTTCTCCACGGCGCGCTGCGTCTGCGCACGCCACTTGGCATCGGCGGGGACCTTCACCTCGCCCATCGAGTCGTGTTCCACCCGGAATCGCGTGCTCTGCGTGCTCTGCGTGTTCTGCGTGCGCTGTCGGCCGTGCTGGTCTTCGGTCATGTTCGTGGCCTCCTCAAAAAGTTGAGCAATTGTCTTGTTCGAAGTGTTCCCAACTCCCCTACCGGCCAGTAAATACCGGGGGTAACACTGACACCGGGGAGACATCCATGGCCCGCACCACACCAAGGCTCAGATCTACCTTCGCCGCGGTCGCCGCGATCGCGGCCGCCCTCGGAGGCGTCACCGCCATCACCCCCCTGGCCCACGCGGCGACCGCCGCACCGGCCGCGGCGACGCCCCTGTCGCCCGAACTGGAGGCGATCCGCGCCGCGGAGGCCACCAAGCTCTACGGCGATCCGGCGATCCGCCCGGTGGCCGACCGCAAGACCGGGCTGATCTCGCTGGGCGACAGCGAGATCTCGGGCGAGGGCGTCGGCACGTACGACCCCGCGACCAACACCTCGTCCAACCAGTGTCACCGCTCGCCGGACTCGGCCATCCACCGCACCGGCATCGCGGCGGACCTCACCTTCAACGTGGCCTGTTCCGGCGGCTACACCGGCAACATCCGGATAGGCGGCAGCAAGCAGTACGCCGACGAGCTGGTCCAGAGCGACAGCCTCGCCATCAAGGCCCGCAACACCAGGATCAAGATGGTGCTGCTGGTCGCCGGAGCCAACGACGACCTCCAGTTCGGCCCCGTCATGACCGACTGCGTCACCCGCTGGGTGCTCAGCCAGGGCACCTGCGAGCCCAAGTACGGGCCGGGCTGGCAGGCCCGGGTGGACGGCCTGCGGCCCAAGGTCGAGTCGACCGTCGCCGACCTCAAGACCGTCATGCGGGACGCCGGTTACACCGACACCGACTACAAGCTGGTCGTGATGGGCTACCCGAGCCCGATCGGCCCCGACTTCAACGACAACCCGAGCTTCCCCGGCAAGCTCCCCGGCGGCTGCGCGGGCTACGACTCGGACGCCACGTGGGGCCGCAACTACGCGGTACCCACCTTCGAGAAGGGCATGCGCGCCGCGGCGCTCGCGTCCGGCGCCTACTACCTCGACAACTCGCGGCTCTTCAACGGCCACGAGGTCTGCATGGAGGACACCTGGGCCCGCGGCCTCTACCTGGACCTGGGCGACCACTTCCCGTGGGACGAGAACACCGCCCGGCAGTCCTTCCACCCCAACTACCGCGGCCACGGCGCCTTCGCGTCCTGCCTGACCCAGCTCTACGACTCCGGCCTGCGCGAGGCCTCCTGCGCCGACCCGGCGAGCACCGGCACCCCCGTCCTGCAGGCCGGCGCCTGGGACGACCTCTACAAGCCGCTGAAGAACGAGGCGAACGGCACCTGCGTCGACGCCAACGGCGGCTCCAGCGCCAACAACACCGCGCTCCTCGGCTGGGACTGCCACGGCGGCCGCAACCAGGGCTGGTGGTACGACGCCCCCCGCAAGTCGCTCCACATCCAGCTGACCCAGGACCGCTGCCTGGACGCCCCCGGCGCCAACTACGGCGCGGGCACCGGCCTGATCATCTGGAACTGCCACGGCGGCGCCAACCAGCAGTTCGTCCGTGACGGCGCCACCATCCGCCCGCAGGCCGCCCCCGGCATGTGCCTCACCGTGGCCGCCGCCCACGAGCCCGTACGCCTGCAGACCTGCACCGGCGCCGCGAACCAGCGCTTCGTCTGACCGCTCCCGGCACCCCGCCCCCACCCGGCCGGCGCACCCCGGCCGGGTCCGTACGTCCCCGGACGCGCCCGCTCAGCAGGCGTCGAGCTGCTCGCGGACCTGGCGCGGGCGGTTCGTGATGATCGCGTCCACGCCCAGGCGCAGGCACAGGTCGACGTCCTCGGGCTCGTCGACCGTCCACACGCGGACACCGAGGCCCGCCGCCTTGAGCCGGGGCACCAGCCGCGGGTCCCGGCGGACCAGCTCGATCCCGGGACCGGCGTGCCCGACCGTGTGCGGCAGGCGCAGCGGACCGCGGCGCTCCAGCAGCTGTACGGTCTCCAGCGCGGGCGCCAGCCGGTGCGTACGGGCCAGCGCCCCGCGGGAGAAGCTCATCACCTCGACCCGGTGGCCGCCCTCGCCGGGCCCGTCCGCGAGCCCGTACTCCGCGAGCACCCGCACCAGTTCGGCCTCGACCCTGGCGCCCGCCCGCGCCGGGTGCTTGGTCTCGACGGCCAGCCCCACGGGCCGCGGCGCGGCCAGCACCTCGCGGAGCAGGTCCTCGAAATACAGCACCCGGGCGCCGCTGTGCCGGGGCCCCTTCCAGCTGCCGAAGTCGAGCCCGGCCAGCTGCTCGTACGTCATCGCGGACACGGCGCCTCGCCCGTCCGAGGTCCGGTCGACCCGGCGGTCGTGGACGCACACGAGCCGCCCGTCGGCCGTGAGCCGCACATCGCACTCCAGCGCGTCGGCCCCGTCGACGAGGGCCTGCCGGTAGGCGGCGAGCGTGTGTTCCGGGTACTGCTCCGAGGCCCCGCGATGGGCGATGACCCGGGTCGCGCGGGCGGCGGAAGCGGAACCGGGGAGGAAGGACGCCTGAGTCATACGCCAAACCCTGCCAAAGCCGGGTGAACACGAGGTTCCGTCCCCGTGTCCACCCGTGCGGAAGCCGGCGAAGAGGTCAGCCCAGCCCGGGGCCGCGGACCGGGATGCGGGTGCTGGGGAATGGATACCCTGGCCGGGTCACCCCTTGGAGGACACCGTGAGCACACAACCGGACCACGGCGCGGCACTGATCCCGCGACCTGAGCGCACCCCTGACGCCGTACGTGTCGCCCTCGCCCGCATCGCCCCGCATCGCGTGGCGGAGCTGGAGCAGCACAAGGAGAACGCGCTGGCCGCCGCCATCCGCAGTGGGAAGGTCGGCCACCTCACCCACTGGCTCGACTGGTGGATGCGTGAGGTCGAGATCGAGCGCCGTCCCGACCTCTTCAACCGCCGCAATGACGCTCTGGCCACCATCCACCGCACCACCGGCAAGGACGATCCGGGCTTCCGCCCCGCCATGGACGAACTGACCGCCGTCGAGGCCGAGGCCGCGCGGGCGGTGAATGAGTGACCTGGAAGAAAAGGCCGCCGACGAACTCGTACGAGCGGCGGAAGCGCTCTACCTCGACGGCACCGCCTACCGGGAGATGGGGCCGAAGGGTGCCGTCATGAACCTGGACGACGGCATGTTCGTTTACCTGGTCATCCCCAGAAGCGAGTGCGTCTACATCCGTCAGGTGACCTGCCTGTAACCGGGGCGGGGGCGGCAGCCCCGCCCCGGTGCGGCGAGGTGTTACGCCAGCCCGGGGCCGCGGACCGGGATGTGGGTGAAGGTGGGTTCCGGGGCCGGGTTCTGGAAGAAGTCGTTGCCCTTGTCGTCGACCACGATGAAGGCCGGGAAGTCCTCGACCTCGATCTTCCAGACCGCCTCCATGCCGAGCTCCTCGTACTCCAGGACCTCGACCTTCTTGATGCAGTCCTGCGCGAGGCGGGCCGCCGGGCCGCCGATCGAGCCCAGGTAGAAGCCGCCGTGCGCGCCGCACGCGTCCGTCACCTGCTGCGAGCGGTTGCCCTTGGCCAGCATGACCTTGGAGCCGCCCGCCGCCTGGAACTGCTCGACGTACGAGTCCATGCGGCCGGCCGTGGTGGGGCCGAAGGAGCCGGACGCGTAGCCCTCGGGGGTCTTCGCCGGGCCGGCGTAGTACACCGGGTGGTCCTTCAGGTACTGCGGCATCGGCGCGCCGGAGTCCAGCAGCTCCTTGATCTTCGCGTGCGCGATGTCGCGCGCCACGACGAGCGGGCCGGTCAGGGAAAGGCGGGTCTTGACCGGGTGCTTGGTCAGGGTCGCCAGGATCTCGTCCATCGGCTGGTTGAGGTCGATGGAGACGACGTCCGCCGAGTCGGCGAGGTGCTCGTCCGTGGTCTCCGGCAGGAACCGCGCCGGGTCCCGCTCCAGCTGCTCCAGGAAGACGCCCTCGGCGGTGATCTTCGCGGTTGCCTGGCGGTCGGCCGAGCAGGACACGGCGATCGCGACGGGCAGGGACGCGCCGTGCCGGGGCAGGCGCACCACGCGCACGTCGTGGCAGAAGTACTTGCCGCCGAACTGCGCGCCGATGCCGATCTTCTGGGTCAGCTCGAAGACCTGCTGCTCCAGCGCCTCGTCACGGAAGCCGTGGCCCAGCGCCGAACCCTCGGTCGGCAGCTCGTCCAGGTAGTGCGCCGAGGCGTACTTCGCGGTCTTGAGCGCGTGCTCCGCCGAGGTGCCGCCGACCACGATCGCCAGGTGGTACGGCGGGCAGGCCGCGGTGCCCAGCGAGCGGATCTTCTCCTCCAGGAACTTCATCATGGAGGCCTCGTTGAGGACCGCCTTGGTCTCCTGGTAGAGGAAGGACTTGTTGGCCGAGCCGCCGCCCTTGGCCATGAAGAGGAACTTGTACGCGCCGCCGTCGGTCGCGTACAGCTCGATCTGCGCGGGCAGGTTCGAGCCGGTGTTCTTCTCCTCCCACATGGTGAGCGGGGCCATCTGCGAGTAGCGCAGGTTGAGGCGGGTGTAGGCGTCGTAGATGCCGCGCGAGAGCGCCGCCTCGTCGCCGCCCTCGGTCAGCACGTTCTGGCCGCGCTTGCCCATCACGATCGCGGTGCCGGTGTCCTGGCACATCGGGAGCACGCCCGCCGCCGCGATGTTCGCGTTCTTCAGCAGGTCGAGCGCGACGAACTTGTCGTTCGCCGAGGCCTCGGGGTCGTCGATGATGCGGCGCAGCTGCGCGAGGTGCGCGGGGCGCAGGAAGTGCTGGATGTCATGGATGGCCTCTTCGGCGAGCTTGCGCAGCGCCTCGGGCTCGACCTTGAGGAACGTACGGCCGTCCGCCTCGAAGGTGGAGACGCCCTCCGCGGTCACCAGCCGGTAGGGGGTGGTGTCCTCGCCCAGGGGCAGCAGGTCGGTGTACGCGAACTCCGGCATCGTTGGCCATTCCTCACTCGGCAGACAGCGCTGACGCCCATTTGGCAGCGCAGTACTCCAGCGTAGGACCTCTTCCCGCGGCTCCGTCTGTGAGGTAAGGCTCACTCGCCTCCGCCCGGCCTCACGCGTCCCTCGCCGGGGAGTATCGCGATCTATCGTGTCTCGCTATGCTGAGGGGGTGGACCTCGAAAAGCACCCCGCCGTGCCCGCGCCCGTTCCCACGCCCGCGCCCGTCGCGCTGCGCGCCTCCGACGCCGACCGCGACCGCATCGCGCAGATCCTCGGCGACGCCCTCGCCGAGGGCCGGCTGACCGCCGAGGAGCACGCGGAGCGCCTCGACGTCCTCTACGCCGTCAAGACCGTCGGCGAGCTGGAGGTGCTGGTCCGGGACCTCCCGGCGGCCCCGGGCGGCGCGTACGCCCCGGCCGCCCCGGCGTCCGGTCCCGCCTGGCCGGTTTCCGGTCCGCCCGGTGGCGGTCACGCCGAGAACGTGGTGGCGGTGTTCAGCAGCTCCGCCCGCAAGGGCCGCTGGCGCCCCGCGCCGCACACCCGGGCCGTCTCGGTCTTCGGCGACATCACCATCGACCTCACCGAGGCCGTCTTCGAGCAGCAGCTCACCGAGATCAACGTGACCTGCGTCCTCGGCAACGTCGAGGTCTTCGTCCCGGAGAACGTCACCCTGCGGGGATACGGCAGCGGGGTGCTGGGCAACTTCGAGGTGCACGGCGAGGGGGAGTCCGTCAGCGACCCGCAGGCGCCCGTCGTCATCGTCCGCGGATTCACGGTGCTCGGGAACATCGAGGCCCACCGCAAGCCGGGCGCCCGCCTGGTGGACCTCGCCGACAAGCTCCGCAAGCGGCTGAGCGGCTGAGCGGTTGAGTGGCTGTGGTCGCGCCGGGCGGACCGGCCCAGCGGGCGTCGCGATCACGGCCGAATGGTTCCGTTTGGCTTCCGCATAGGACGGATTCCGGTCGAAGTTCCCCCGGATGGCACACAGTGCATAGGGGCGCGTACAGCGGGTAGGGACAGGTGCATCGTCTCTCGCTCGCGAATACGTCGTCAGGAGTAGACCGTGCAGCATCCGCCGCATCAGTCCCTGCAGGTAGCCACCGTGCACGGCGTCCGGGGCATCCCGGGCCCACGGACGCCCGCGAGGGAAGAGGACGGCCCATGGCACGCGGAGGCGGTGTGCCGCCGGGATGAGGCGGGCCTCTTCTTCGCCCCCTCCAAGGAGCCGACCGCGGCCCGCCTGGCCCGCGAGGAGGCGGCCAAGCGCGTCTGCGCCCGCTGCCCCGTCATGGTCGCCTGCCGTGAGCACGCGCTGCTCCAGCCCGAGCCGTACGGGGTGTGGGGCGGGCTCACCGCCGCCGAGCGCCGGGTGGTGCTGGCCCGCCGTCGGCGCCGGGCGGCCGAGCTGCGTCAGGGGCCGGGGGCCGAGCCGATCGCTGCCGCGGGCTGAGTGGTCCGGGCCGCCGGGGCCGCCGGGGCCGCCGGGGCCGTACGCCGGGCGGTTCGGCGCGGCGCCGCTGCCGGGGGCTCCGCCCCCGGACTCCCGCGCCTCACACGCCGGCGGGGCTGGATGTGGCCCCGGCCTCCGGGCCGGAGGTCGCCCCGAGGGTGTGCCGGAGGGGCGGGCGCCGCCGCACGCGGTGACCGCCCCTCCGGCCGTGCCGGCCGCAGGCCTACTGCGCGCGGTCGAAGTCGATCGCGCTGTACGCCCGCAGCTTCGACAGGCGGTGCGTGGAGTCGATCTGCCGGATCGTGCCCGACTTCGAGCGCATGACCAGCGACGAGGTGGTCGCCGTCTCCGAGCGGTAGTGGACGCCGCGCAGCAGCTCGCCGTCCGTGATGCCGGTCGCGACGAAGAACACGTTGTCGCCCGAGACCAGGTCGTTGGTGTGCAGGACGCGGTCCAGGTCGTGGCCCGCGTCGATCGCCTTCTGGCGCTCGGCCTCGTCCTTCGGCCACAGCTTGCCCTGGATGGTGCCGCCCAGGCACTTGATGGCGCAGGCCGAGATGATGCCCTCGGGCGTGCCGCCGATGCCGAGGAGCAGGTCCACGCCGGTGCCCTCGCGCACCGCCATGACCGAGCCCGCGACGTCGCCGTCCGAGATGAACTTGATGCGGGCGCCCGTCTCGCGGATCTCCTTGACGATGCCCTCGTGACGCGGGCGGTCCAGGATGACCACGGTGACGTCCTCGACGGCCATGTTCTTCGCCTTGGCGACGCGCCGGATGTTCACCGATACGGGGGCGTTGATGTCGACGAAGTCGGCGGCCTCCGGGCCGGTGACCAGCTTCTCCATGTAGAACACCGCGGACGGGTCGAACATGGTGCCGCGGTCGGCGGCGGCCAGGACGGCGATCGCGTTCGGCATGCCCTTGGCGTTCAGGGTGGTGCCGTCGATCGGGTCGACCGCGATGTCGACCTCGGGGCCGGTGCCGTCGCCGACCCGCTCGCCGTTGAACAGCATGGGGGCCTCGTCCTTCTCCCCCTCGCCGATGACGACGACGCCGTTCATCGAGACGGTGGAGATCAGGGTGCGCATGGCGTTGACCGCGGCGCCGTCGGCGCCGAGCTTGTCACCGCGCCCGACCCACCGGCCCGCGGCCATGGCGGCGGCCTCGGTGACCCGGACGAGTTCCAGGGCGAGGTTGCGGTCGGGTGCCTCCGGAGAGACTTCGAGCTGGGGCGGCAGGTTGTGCTCGGTCATCGGAGCGCACCTTTCTGTACGGCGACGGCCGGAAGTGAGGGTGCTGGAAACTCTATCGGTACGTCGATAAATTGAGCAGGGCGGGGCACGTATGAGCGGTATATCGGTCAGTGGATTGGCCTGAGCGGACGGATCGGGCCCGTCGCACCCTCCGCGCGCCGCCGCCGGGGCGACCCTGGTGATGATCGCGTACCGCGATGCGGGACGATGGTCCCGTGGCAGGCATGAAAGGCAAGCAGACGATCTGGGACATGGTCCGGTCGCTGGCGATCATCGGCGTGGTCGCGGGAGGCATCTACCTGGCCGTCCCGCACGACGACAAGGCCGATCCGACGCATGTCGTCGACTACCGGATCGAGACCCTCACGGCCCGCCGCGCGGCTCCGTACCCCCTGGGCTCGCCCGTCGGGCTCCCGAAGGAGTGGCGCGCGACCTCGGTGACGTACAGCCGGCAGGCCGCCAACGCCTGGCACCTGGGCTTCCTCGACCCGCGGCAGCAGTACGCCGCGGTGGAGCAGTCGAGCGACACCTCGCACAAGTACCTGGCGAAGGTCACCCAGGAGGCCAAGGCCACCGGGTCGACGCAGCGGGTCGGCGAGCTGTCCTGGGAGCGCTGGGAGGGCCCGAAGTACCGCGCCCTCGTGCGCCAGGAGCAGGGGCACGTGACCGTGGTGACCGGCACCGGCGCCTTCGGCGAGCTGGCCGAGCTGGCCGGCGCGCTGGAGTTCAAGCAGGGCGGCTGAGCCCCCCCCGTCACCGCACGGACATGCGAGAAGGCCGCCCGTCCCGGGGAAACCGGGGCGGGCGGCCTTCTCGCGTACGGCGCGGGTGCCGGGGCTCAGACGGTCGTGACGACCTGGTCGAACTCCAGGCGCGGGGAGCGCGGGTACCAGGCGTTCTCGCCCGGCTTGCCGATGTTGATCACCATCAGCGGGGTGTGGTCGTCGTCCAGGAACTCCTTCTGGACGCCGGCGAAGTCCAGGCCCGTCATCGGACCGGCGGCCAGACCGGCGGCGCGGACGCCGACGATGAAGTACGCGGCCTGCAGGGCCGAGTTCACCAGAGCCGACTGCTCACGGACCGGACGCTCGCTGAAGAAGAGGTCCTTGGCCTGCGGGAAGCTCGGGAGCAGCGCCGGCAGGTCCTCGTGGAACTCGTTGTCCGCGGAGAGGATCGCGACCAGCGGGGCCGCCAGGGTCTTGGGCTGGTTGCCCGCGGCCATGTGCTTCACGAGGCGCTCACGGGCCTCGGGGGAGCGGACCAGCGTGATGCGCAGGGGCGTCTGATTGAAGGCCGTCGGGCCGAACTTGACGAGGTCGTAGATCGCCTGGACCTGCTCCTCGGTCACCGGCTCGTCGGAGAACGAGTTGGCGGTACGGGCCTCGCGGAACAGGAGGTCCTGAGCGGCGGAGTCAAGAACGAGGGACATCGGAAAGCCTTCTTCCATACGAATACGGGGGTGAAGCGATGTCCCCGACACTACGCCGAAGAGATTGAAAATTCAACTACATGTGCGTTGGACGTGATCCGCTTCACAGTCCGCGGGCCGCCGCGGCCACCCGGCGGGCTACTCCTCCGCCGCGCCGGACGCACCCTCGCCGTCCCGCCCCGCCAGCGCCGAGTCCAGCCGGGCGCGCGCGCCCTCCAGCCAGTTCCGGCAGACCTTCGCCAGCTCCTCGCCGCGTTCCCAGAGGGCCAGCGACTCCTCCAGGGAGGTGCCGCCCGCCTCCAGCTTGCGCACGACCTCGATCAGCTCGTCCCGCGCCTGCTCGTACCCCAGCGCCGTACCGGCCTCAGTCATTCCCCGCTCCGATCCTAAGTGCGTAATACGACGAAATTGTTGCGGGTCCGTGGCGCTATCCGGCATCCGTGACGCGCACCGCGAACTCGCCCTCCGCGACCCGCGCGCGCAGCACCTCGCCCGCCCCCAGCCCCTCGGGCGAGCGCACCACGTGCCCGTCCGCCCGCTGGAGCACCGCGTACCCGCGCTCCAGCGTCGCCGCCGGGGACAGCGCCACCACCCGCGCGCGGGTGTGCGCCAGCTCGGACTCGGCCCGGTCCAGCAGGTGGCCCAGCGTCCGCCGGGCCCGCGCGAGCAGCGCGTCGAGCTCGGCCTCCCGGACCTCCACCATCCGCTGCGGGTGGACGAACACGGGCCGGGCCAGCGCGTGCGCGAGCCCCCGCTCCTCGCGGTCCAGCAGGCCGCGCACCGCGCGCAGCCCCCGGGCCTGCAGCTGGCGCACCCGCTCCAGCTCCTCCCCGACGTCGGGGACCACCTTCTTCGCGGCGTCCGTCGGCGTCGACGCCCGTACGTCGGCGACCAGGTCCAGCAGCGGGGAGTCCGGCTCGTGCCCGATCGCGGAGACCACCGGGGTGCGGGCCGCGGCCACCGTCCGTACGACTTCCTCGTCGGAGAACGGCAGCAGGTCCTCCACGCTGCCGCCGCCGCGCGCCACGATGATCACATCGACCTCGGGCAGCGCGTCCAGCTCCTTGACCGCCTCGATCACCTGGGGCACCGCGTGCACCCCCTGGACCGCCACGTTGCGCACCTCGAAGCGGACCGCCGGCCAGCGGCGGCGCGCGTTCTCCAGCACGTCCCGCTCGGCCGCCGAGGCCCGGCCCACCACCAGCCCGATCAGCTGCGGCAGGAACGGCAGCGACTTCTTGCGGTCCAGCGCGAACAGGCCCTCCGAGGCGAGCGAGCGCTTGAGCTTCTCCAGCCGCGCCAGCAGCTCGCCGATGCCCACGGGCCGTATCTCGGTGGCCCGCAACGACAGCTGACCGCGCGGCGCGTACCACTCGGGCTTGGCCAGGACGACGACCCGCGCGCCCTCCGACACGGCGTCCGCGACCTCGTCGAACACCTGCCGGAAGCAGGTCACGCTCACCGAGATGTCGTGCGACGGATCACGCAGGGTCAGGAACACCACCCCGGCCCCCGGCCGCCGCGAGAGCTGGGTGATCTGACCCTCCACCCACACCTGTCCGAGGCGGTCGATCCAGCCCCCGATCAGCCGGGAGACCTGACCGACGGGCAGTGGCGTCTCCGGCGATGAATTCAGACCCATGCACGCAGGCTAACGGCCGGGACCGACAGCGTCGTCGGGTCCGGCGGCTCCGCCGCCCGCGCGGCGCCCCCGCTGCGCCACCAGCACCGCCAGCCCCACCGCCAGCCAGAGCGCGCCCACCCACTGGGCGGTGTGCGAGGCCTCCACGATCACCGCGACCGTCACCGCCGCGCCCAGTACCGGCGCCACCAGGTGCTTCCACCAGTTCGGGGGCCCCTCGGAACGGCGTACGACGAACCAGCCGACCACGGAGGCGTGCAGCAGGGTGAAGGCCACCAGGGCCCCGATGTCCACGACGGAGACCAGGTGGTCGAGCCCGTCGTCCCGCCGGGCCGCCCAGAGCGCCGCGACCAGCGTCACCGTCGCCGCGACCAGCAGCGCCGGGCGCGGGGTGCCGCCCGAGGTCCGCGCGAGCGCCTTCGGCAGCCGCCGCTCCCGGGCCATCGCGAACAGCAGCCGCCCGGCCGCCGCCTGTCCGGCCAGCGCCGCGAAGGCCGCCCCGATCGCCTTGCTGGCCGCGACCAGGTCGTGCAGCCAGGACCCGACGGCCGACTCGACGGTCGTGTAGAAGGCGGGGCCCTGGAGCCCCGGGTCGGCCGCCAGCTCCGCGGCGGTGACCGGCGTCAGCAGCGCCGCCAGATAGGTCTGCGCGATGAAGAGCACCCCGGTCAGCGCCAGGCAGAACAGCACCGCCCGCGCCACCTTCGCGCTGCCGCCCGTCACCTCCTCCGCGAACGAGGCGATCGCGTCGAACCCCAGGTAGGAGAGGATCGCCACCGACACCGCGCCGAGCACCGCGCCGAGCGAGAAGCCGAGCGAACCGTCCCCGGTCAGCGGCGAGAGCCAGCCGCGCCGGGCGCCGTCCTGGACCAGTACGGTCACGGCGGCGGCCACGAACACCAGCAGGACCAGGATCTCCAGGGCCAGCACCGCGAAGCCCACCCGCGCCGCCGCCCGTACGCCCCACAGGTTCAGCAGGGTCGTGATCACCACGGCCAGCGCCGTCCACACCCAGCGCGAGACCTCGGGCACCAGCGCGTGCATCGCGATCCCCGAGAAGAGGTAGGCCACCGCCGGGATCAGCAGGTAGTCCAGCATCGCCATCCACCCGGCGATCAGCCCGGGCCCCTCGCCCAGGCCCTTGCGGGCATAGGTGAAGACCGAACCGGCCTGCGGGGCGACCCGGACCATCTGGGCGTAGGAGAAGGCGGTGAAGGCCATCGCGACGGTCGCGGCCAGGTAGACCAGCGCCACGGCGCCGTGCGACTTCGCGTCGAGGGTGCCGAAGATGCCGACCGGGGCCATCGGCGCGATGAACAGCAGCCCGTAGACGACCAGGTCACGGAAGCCCAGGCTGCGCCGCAGCCGCCCCCCGCGGGTGGTGCCGGGGGACGGACCGGCTTCCGTACCGGAATCCGTATCGGACACCATCCGCCCTCCGAGCGATGTAGTGGACACGCTTTCGGTCCAGTCTCCGCCGACCGGGGGACGTCCGCCCTGTTGGACACCCCCGTACGATGGACGCCATGACTGCTCCCGCTTCCCGCCGTGTCCTGCTCGCCGCCCCCCGCGGCTACTGCGCGGGCGTCGACCGAGCCGTGATCGCTGTCGAGAAGGCTCTCGAGCAGTACGGTGCGCCGGTCTACGTCCGCCACGAGATCGTCCACAACAAGTACGTCGTGCAGACGCTGGAGAAGAAGGGGGCCATCTTCGTCGAACGGACGGAAGAGGTTCCCGAAGGCTCCATCGTGATGTTCTCGGCGCACGGCGTGGCCCCGGTCGTCCACGACGAGGCCGCCGAGCGCAAGCTCGCGACGATCGACGCGACCTGCCCTCTGGTCACCAAGGTGCACAAGGAAGCCGTCCGGTACGCGAACGAGGACTTCGACATCCTCCTCATCGGCCACGAGGGCCACGAGGAGGTCATCGGCACCTCCGGCGAGGCCCCGGACCACATCACGATCGTCGACGGCCCCGAGGACGTGGCCAAGGTCACCGTCCGCGACGAGTCCAAGGTGGTCTGGCTGTCACAGACCACGCTCTCGGTCGACGAGACGATGGAGACGGTCGACGCGCTGAAGACCAAGTTCCCGCTGCTGGTCTCGCCGCCGAGCGACGACATCTGCTACGCCACCTCGAACCGGCAGGCCGCCGTCAAGGTGATGGGCGCCGACTCCGACCTCGTCATCGTCGTCGGCTCCAAGAACTCCTCGAACTCCATCCGGCTGGTCGAGGTCGCCCTCGACGCCGGCGCGGGCGCCGCGCACCTCGTGGACTTCGCGAGCGAGATCGACGAGGCCTGGCTGGAGGGCGTCACCACGGTCGGTCTGACCTCGGGCGCCTCGGTGCCGGAGGTGCTGGTCGAGGAAGTGCTGGAGTGGCTGGCGCAGCGCGGCTACGCCGACGTGGAGATCGTCAAGACGGCCGAGGAGTCGATCGTCTTCTCGCTGCCGAAGGAGCTGCGCCGCGACCTGCGCGCCGAGGCGGCCGACCTGCTGGCCGGGCAGTAGCCGGGTCGCCCCGCGTCTTCCGGGGTCTTTTCGTACGGTGAGTCCATGCAGATCTTCGGTGTGGACATCGGCGGAACAGGGATCAAGGGCGCTCCCGTGGACCTGGACCGCGGCGACCTGACGCAGGAGCGCCACAAAGTACCGACACCGCATCCGGCCACCCCCGACGGGGTGGCCGACCGCGTGGTGGAGGTCGTACGGAACTTCGACTGGAGCGGCCCCGTCGGCGTCACCTTCCCCGGCGTCGTGACGGGCGGCATCACGCGCTCCGCCGCGAACGTCGACGCGGGATGGGTCGGTCTGGACGCGGCCGGGCTCCTCGCGGAGCGCCTGGGCGGCCTGCCGGTCACGGTCCTGAACGACGCGGACGCGGCGGGCGTCGCGGAAATGACGTACGGAGCGGGCCGCGGCCGCGCCGGTACGGTCATCCTGCTGACCCTCGGTACGGGCATCGGCAGCGCCCTCTTCACGGACGGACACCTGGTCGCCAACAGCGAGCTGGGCCACCTGGAGCTGAAGGGCCACGACGCGGAGACCCGGGCCTCGGTGAAGGCCAAGGAGGACGGCGACCTCACCTGGGAACGCTGGGCGCACCGGCTCCAGAAGTACCTGGCCCACGTCGAGATGCTGTTCTCCCCGGACCTCTTCATCCTGGGCGGCGGGGTGAGCCGCAAGCCGGAGAAGTTCCTGCCGCTGATCGAGGGCATCCGGGCCGAGATCGTCCCCGCGGCGCTCCAGAACAACGCGGGGATCGTGGGTGCGGCGATGGCGGCGCGGCCTTCTTCCGCGTAGCCGCCCGATCGCGGCCGCCCGATCGCGGCCGCCCGATCGAAGCCGCCCGACTGTGGCCGCCCGACCGCTCCCTAGGCGACGCGACGGGGCATGGTGCGCCGGCGACCGATCAGCACGGCCTTGCGCACCACCGCGATCAGCCCCGCGATCAGGGTCCCGGCGTACAGCCACCCGGCGTGCAGGGACAGCGCCGTGACCACGCCCATCAGCTGACCGCCGAAGCCGCCGGAGCCGCCCGCGAGGGGCCACACTCCGGCGGTGAAGGCGATCGGGGCGGCGATCGGCGCGGTGATCAGGTCGGCGGGGCGCACCCAGAGCGCGGTGGCGGCGGCGACGGGCAGGAAGAGCAGCCCGTACCCGAGCAGCGAGGCGTCGAAGATCAGCCAGTCGATCCCGGCGGCCAGGACCATCGCCGCGCAGGCGAAGAGCCCGCCGCCGAGCCCGGTCAGCTTGGGCCGGGGCAGCCGCCGGGCCACGGCGGGCCGGGGGCCGCGCCGGGGGCCGCCGCCCTGCGGGGGCACGGCGGCGGGCCGCCGGGCCGCCTCCGGCTGTCGCTGCGGGTGATATGCCGATCGCATCCTGTCTCGCTCCACTGGACCAAGCTAGGCGGCGCGAGCCCCCGATGGGCGCCTGGACACGCGTACATCCACCGGCACGCATCGGAAAGTAAACTGTCCGATGGCCCGTACCCGGGCCACCCCCCTCCAGCTACGGGAAGTCGCCAACGTGTCGCTCACGATCGGAATCGTCGGCCTGCCGAATGTCGGCAAGTCGACCCTTTTCAACGCCCTGACCAAGAACGACGTGCTGGCGGCCAACTACCCGTTCGCCACCATCGAGCCGAACGTCGGCGTCGTCGGCGTCCCGGACGCCCGCCTCGGCGTCCTCGCGGGCATCTTCGGGTCCCAGAAGATCCTCCCGGCGACCGTCGACTTCGTCGACATCGCGGGCATCGTGCGCGGCGCCTCGGAGGGTGAGGGCCTGGGCAACAAGTTCCTGGCGAACATCCGCGAGTCCGACGCGATCTGTCAGGTCATCCGCGCCTTCGCCGACGAGAACGTCGTCCACGTCGACGGCAAGGTCTCGCCGAAGGACGACATCGAGACGATCAACACCGAGCTGATCCTCGCCGACCTCCAGTCGATCGAGAAGGCGGTGCCGCGCCTGACGAAGGAGTCCCGCCTCCAGAAGGAGAAGGTCGCGGTCCTCGGCGCGGTCGAGAAGGCCCAGAAGATCCTCGAAGCGGGTGACACCCTCTTCTCGCACGGCATCACCAAGGGCACGGAGCAGGGCGACCTGCTGCACGAGCTCCACCTCCTCACGGTCAAGCCGTTCCTCTACGTCTTCAACGTGGACGAGGACGAGCTGACGGACGACGCCTTCAAGGCGGAGCAGAGCGCGCTGGTCGCCCCCGCCGAGGCGATCTTCCTGAACGCCAAGCTGGAGGCGGAGCTGATTGAACTGGACGACGAGGAAGCCCTCGAACTCCTCCAGTCGGTCGGCCAGGAAGAGCCGGGCATGGCCACCCTGGGCCGCGTCGGTTTCGCGACCCTCGGCCTCCAGACCTACCTGACGGCAGGCCCGAAGGAAACCCGCGCCTGGACGATCAAGCAGGGCGCCACGGCCCCCGAGGCGGCCGGCGTGATCCACACGGACTTCCAGCGCGGCTTCATCAAGGCCGAGGTCATCTCCTTCGCGGACCTGGTCGAATGCGGCTCGGTCACGGAAGCCCGCTCCAAGGGCAAGGCCCGCATGGAGGGCAAGGACTACGTCATGCAGGACGGCGACGTGGTGGAGTTCCGCTTCAACGTGTAGTCATGCGCTTACCGCACGTGAGAAATTGAGTCAAACGTGCAAGTCAGAAGGGGTCGGGCTCTATCGAGTCCGACCCCTTCGTCGTCACCGTGCTGGATGCGTGCTGGATATTCTGACGTGTGGTCAGCAGCAATCAGGCGTCGTGGACGGTGGACCGGTGTCCCACGTGAACAACCCAGACCACCAGTTCTCCGTTGTTGATGGTGTAGGCGACGCGGTAGTCGCCGACGCGCAGGCGGCGCCGTTCGGGCTGGGACACGAGTGCGGTGGTGTTGAAGCCGAGGGGGTCGGTCTCCAACTCGGTCAGCTTGGCCAGGATGCGCAGCGCCATGTCGCGGGGGATCTTCCGAAGCTCGGCCTGTGCCTCGGGGTGGAAGACGGTTCGATACTCACTCACCGCGTGCCAGCGTCTCCCTCATGATGTCCTCGATCGGGATGCCGGGCGCGGGGTTGGCCATGCGCTCGTCGATGATCCGATTGATCTCGCGCTCTTCCCACTCCTGGTACTTGCGCAGTACCTCGATGGAGACGACGGCGGCGACTTCCTTGCCCCGGCGCGTGATCACTGTGGGTACGTCGTCGCGATCGGCGCGCTCCACGACCTCGGCGAGGTGGGCACGCACATCGCGGATGGACTCTATGGGCAGCGGCTGCGTCATGCGCCCAAGCGTACCGAGTGACTCATGTGTACACAACGCGCGGTGCAGGCGACGGCTTCGTCGCGGTCGCGTGTGCTGGATGTGCTGGATGAACTTGCACCGTGCTGGATCGGTGCTGGACGGGGGCTCCGGAAACCGCGTTTTCGCAGGTCGGAGCGCTGTGCTGAAGATTCCGCTTCAACGTGTAGCGGCGTCCGTACTGTGCGTTGACTACATCTTCGGGGGCGAACCAGGTGCAGTCAGGGTCGTATGGGGCCGTGGTCACCACGAGGTCCGGTTCCGGGCGGTTCCGGGCATCGAGGCGGATGGTCATCCCCCGGCCGACCCTGAAGCCCGCTGGCACCTGCGCCCTGAGAGCCAACGTGAGGTCGGTGACGATCGGTGTGGCGCGGCGCTTCCGGGAGGCGGTCCAAGTCCTCCGCGAACCAGCCTTCCGCGCGCGGCGGGCGCATCCAGTCGGGCAGTGCGGTCATGGCTTCACGGTAGCGGTCAGCAGCTCAGGCTGGGCAGCAGACGATCTCAGCCGGCCATCAACTCTTCTCCTCGGAACTGCCCAAGGTGTACGAGTTCCAGGTTGACGCGGACGGCCCCTTCGGCCGTGTGGGCACAGCGCCGGTCGGATGCTGACGTTCCCGACTTGGTGGAACACGCCCTCCCTGAGATCCCTATGGCTCCGTTGAGCGACGATGGCGATCCGGCGTAACGGTCGTGCTCCCGTACTGATTCTGTGCTGACTTAGCCCGCCAAGAACCACGTTTCCGCAGGTGGGAGCGTTGCGCTAGGCGTTCCGCTTCAACGTCTGATCATGCATCACGTGACGTGCGCGGCCTGTCAGTTGGCAGGTCGCGCACGTTCTCGTGTCCGCTTGGGGTCCTCGCCCGGTGAGTACGGGGTGTCGACTGCGCGCCGGCCGGCCGGGCGAGGCGGGCGTTTCACACCTTGACGACTTCTACGGCGGGGCCGCAGAGAAGCGTCAGGTCCTCGGGGTCGGAAGTGAGGACTGTGACCGGCCGGGGCGCGGTGCGGGCGATGACGGCGAAGGCGGCGTCGATGGCGTACGTGTGGCCGTGGAGATGATGGGCGCGAAGGAGGGCGGCGGCTTCGTCGGTGATCTCTCTGGTGACGTCGTGAACGTCGACGCGGGAGAGGACCCACTTGATGCGGGCCGGATGGATCCGCTCGTAATCGGCCTCAAGAGTGGTCATGGCGCTGGTGGCCACGCGGATGCCCTCCTCTGATGCCGCCTGGACCAGAGCTACGACGGTGCGGTCCTTGCGGTAGAGCTTGGAGAGTCGAAGGGCACCGGGCGGTGCAGGACGCCCCGGAAGATGCCCGCGGGTGCGTAGGCGCCGGTCGGCTTGTCGAGCTCGTAGACGTGGACGACAGGTGCCCCGTCCTCGTCCTCGATGCCGCTGAATGAGCCCGGCACGTCAGTCCAGGAGGCCCAGGCGGGGGGTGTCGGGGGACTGGAGGCGGCGGAGGAAGGTGAGGGTTCCTGCTGAGCCGTTGGACCAGGTGGCCGCTGCCGTGGTGAGGGTGGGGTCCGGGAAGACCGGGCGGGTCGGGGGGCCGCCGCTGCGGGTCAGGATCAGGAGGGCCACCGTGTCGGCGGCCGCGCGGAATTCCTCCGGGGACGGGGAGGCGTTGGCCACGTCCACGAGGAGGTCGCCGACGCCGGACAGGCCGCAGCACTGGGTGACCAGGGGCATCCGCGGGGCCAGCGCCGCGCAGGTCCGGGCCGCGCGTTCGGCCAGGGCGAGGTACCCGGGGTCGTCCAGGCGGGTGGCCGCGCGGACGAGTACGGAGCCCACGCCCGCGAGGCCGCGGCACCACGAGCCGTAGCGGCGGGAGGCCCCCGGCGCGCTCGCCGCCGCGAGGAGGTCCGGGGTCAGGGCGGCGAGCCGGGCGCACGCCTGCCGGGAGCGGGCGATCGCGGCGGGGTCCCCCGTCGCGGCGCCGTACTCCAGGAGGAAGTACGCGACGCCCGCCTCACCATGGGCGAGGCCTTCGCGCAGGGCGGCGCCGCCGGGCGTGCCGGAGCCCGTGGCCGTCAGCCGCGCCTCGCCGGACGCCAGCATCCGGGCGCACTCCGCCGCGAGGGCGAGGTCGCCCTCCCGCCCGGCATGCCGGGCCAGGAGCAGCCGGCCCAGGCCGATCCCGGCCGCGCCCTCGATCAGGTCGGCTTCCGGAGGTCCCCCGTCCGGTGTGCGGACGGGCAGGACGGGAACGGTGGGCATCGCGCCCGCCCGCCGCACCCCCGCCCGCGCCAGGAACAGCTCGACGCCCGTGTGGCCCGAGTAGAGGCCCGGCGACAGGTTCCGTGACTGCGCCGCGGTCCATTCCGCCAGCGCGTCGACGGCTTCGCGCACGCGCGGGCGGTGCCGGTGGTGGAGGAGTTCCAGGCCGAGGCCGGAGCTGCCGCCGTAGAGGTCGATCGGGGTCGGGACGCTCTGGCGGGCCGCCCGCACCGGGTCCACGATCTTGAGCGCCTCGTCGACGCAGTACGCCGTCGTGTGCTCGATAATGTCCGCCAGCCGGTCCGCGTCCAGCCCGGGCCGGGGCGCCCGCCGCGCTCTCCCGGTCGGCGTTCCCGCGCGCAGCCGGGCCGCCGTGGAGGTCCGTACGGCCGGATCGAAGCTCATCAGACCGGTGATCACCGACCGGATCTCCTCGTGGTCACCGCCGGGCAGCGCCCAGGCCAGGGCGTCGAGGGTCCGGTCGCGGTTGACGGCCGGGTCCGCGTCGATGATCACCGGGTCCAGCCCGGTGGCGGCGAAGTACAGGGTCGCGCCCAGCGCGTAGTGGTCGTCGGCGGGCGCCGCCGGGCCGGTCGCACCCAGCAGCGGGGCGCTGTAGCCGGGGGTCGCGCCCCCCGGGCCGACGCCGGCCCGCTCGCTGATCCCGAAGTCGATGACGTGGCACCGGCCCGTGCGGTCCAGGACCACGTTGTCCGGCTTGAGGTCGCGGACGACCACGCCCCGGCCGTGGATCCCGTCGAGGGTGCGCAGCAGCCGGGTCGCGAGGTCCGCGAGGGCCCGCTTCCCGTGCGGGCCGCGCTCCTGGACGTCCCGGCGCAGGTCACGGTCACCGCAGTCGCTCATCACCAGGTACTCGTCCGGTGCGTGCCGGAAGTAGTCCAGCCCGCGGGGCACGCCCTCGACCGCGTCGAGCGCGGCGAGGACCGCGCGTTCGTTGCGCAGCCGGTCGCGGGAGTCCGTACCGGACGCGTCCTCGGACACGTACGCCCGCGCCTGCTTGATCACCACCCGGCGACCGGAGGACCGGTCGAGGGCGCGGTAGACGTTCCCCTGGGCCGTGCGCACGATCCCGGACGTGACCGCGTAGCGTCCGCCCACGCCGAACAGGGGTCCCGGCGCCCCTCCCGCGCCCCCTCCCGCGCTCGGTCCGGCCGCCGCGAAGGGGTCCTCCGCCCACGGCGGGCACCGGTACGCGCCGCTCGCCATCCCGTCGAAGAGCCGGCCGTCCGGCCCGGTCATGACCGATTCGAGGCGGCCGCCGCGCCCGGTCCGGTAGTCGCCGGTGAAGGGCCCGTAGCGGTAGTAGACGGGCGCGCCCGGGTCCACCCGGCGGTCGCTGACGACCCGGGGGCCCTCCCGGCCGCGCAGTACGGTCACCAGTTCCGCGGCGACGGCGACGAGGGCGCCGGGCTCGGGGTAGACCGTGATGGCCTTGCCGACGATGCCGGGGCTCGACGCCCCGGAGTTGATGGTGCGCAGCGTCTCCGGGTCCTTGGCGAACTTCGCGTGGCACACGTGCCGCCGCAGCACCGGCAGCACGAGGGCGACGACGGCCTCGAGTTCGCCGGGCCGGGCCGATACGTGCAGCTTCCAGCCGTGGCCCATCGCCGGCATCCGCGGGTCGTTCAGGTACGACCACGTGTCGTCGGACCATCCGCCGAGGCCGGCGATGAGCCCGCTCACCGCTAGGAGTTGTTCTCGCAGGCGAACCGCGTGGTGGCGGTCACCCAGGGATCGGCCAGGCACGCGGTGTGCTCACGGTCGCTGCGGTCGTCGTCCTCGAACGCGATCGCCTCGTCGTCGACGAGGAGCGGACCCGCGTCGAGCAAGTCGAGGAATTCGCCGAGCTCCGGGGTGGCTACGGGCATGTGACGCCTCCGTGTCCTGTCGTGCCTGCGCGCGTACGTGCGTTCCGTACGCGCACCCGCACGGGTGGGGCGGGCCGGCCGACCGGTCGGCCCGCTCAGGCGAGGGCCTGATTCCCCGAAGGTAGGGAGGTCCGATCCGGCCGACCAGGGTCAAAAGCGCAGGCTCCGGGGTGTCCGGGGACCGGCCTACAGCGCGCGGACCGAGGCGATGGTGAAGGTGGTCGGGGTGCTGTTCGTGGGGTCGAAGGGGCCGCCCTTGTCGAACTGGGAACGGACCACCAGGGTGCGGCCCGCGACGTGGGTCAAGGTGGTGGGGACCTGTAGGGAGGGGTCCGTCAGGGTCCGCTCCAGCCGGGCCCGGGTGCCGTCGGCGGACAGGTGCCAGCGGGTCAGGGTGTTGTCGGTGTTCTGGGCCACCCGCAGGGTGCCGTCGGGGGAGAGGTCCAGGCCGTCGGCGTGCGGCAGGGCCGGGCCGTCGAGGGTGACGCGGCGTACGGCGCCGGTGCCCAGGTCGACGCGGTACAGGTCACCCGTGGCCATGTCGACGGTCACCAGGTAGCGGCCCGCGCGGTCGGAGACGATGCCGTTCAGGGTGAAGGTGCCCGCGGGATGCGGGACCAGGGCGGAGCGCAGGTCGTACGCCGTCTCCAGGGTGCCGGTGCCGGCGGCCAGTTGGGCCGGGGTGACGCGGTGGATCACGGCGCGGACGCTGTCCGTCAGGTAGGCGGTGCCGTCCGGGGTGATGGTCAGGTCGTTGATGAACGACGGGCCGGTGCCGCCGGTCTCGAAGTGGGCCAGCCGGGCCCCCGTGCGCGTGTCGTAGACGGCGACCCCGGCGGTGGAGTCCGTCACCCACAGCCGGCCGCGGGCGTCGACGCGCAGGCCGTTCGCCGTGTGGCGGCCGTCGGTGCCCGCGGGCAGGAAGACCTCGGCGGTGCGCTGTCCGGGGCGGGCCCGGTAGACGGCGCCGTCCGCGTACGAGCCGACGTAGACCGCGCCGGTGCGCGCGTCCGCGGCGATGCCTTCCGGGTAGACCTTCGCGCCCGGCAGCGCGAAGGCCGTCGTGATGCGGGCCGGGCCCAAGGACTGCGGTCCCGGTGTCGGTGTCGGGGCCGATGCCTGGGCCGACGGCGCGGTGGTGAGGGTGGCCAGCAGGGCGGCCGCCACGGTCAGCGTGGCCAGGGGCAGGTGCGTGAGCTTCAAGGTGTGGGGCCTTCCGTCTGGCAGAGCAGTATGTGTTGTGTCGGTGTGAACATAGATTAGAGGTCTAATGATTGGCAAGGGTCGTAGGATGCCGTCATGACCTCCATGCCCCCGGACGAGCGCATCGGCTCCCACATCAAGCGGGCCGAGCAGGCGCTGCTCGCGACGAAGCACGCCGTGCTCAAGCCCGCGGGAGTGACGGTTCCGCAGTACTCCGCCCTGCTCTGGCTGTCCGAGAACCCGGGCATCTCCGCCGCGGCGCTCGCGCGGCTGTGCGGGGTCACGCCGCCGACCATGAACACGGTGCTGAAGAACCTCCAGGAGCGCGGGCTGATCGAGCGGAGCCCGCACGAGTGGCACCGCAACGTCCTGGAGACCCGGCTGACCGACGAGGGCCGGGCCGCGGTGGCGGTGGCCGACGCCGCCGCGGTGCGGGTGGAGCGCAAGCTCGCGGCCGAGTTCACCGGGGCGGAGCGGGAGCAGCTGATCGCGCTGCTCGGCCGGTGCGCGGCCCTGCTGGACCAGGAGCGCTGACGGCGGGCCGGTCGCGGGGGGCCGGGCTGTCGACCGGCGGGGCTTCGGCGCTCATTTGGTGAGATGCAGGTCATTCTTTTGCCTGAATTTGAAACCGGCGGCGCGATTCGGCCATCAGGAGAAGAGGGATGCCAGCCGTTCTGTCCAGCGTGGGCAGTCATGACCGTTCGGAGCGAAGTCCGTGCACCAGTACCCGCAGCGCCCGCGGCCCGATGACCAGCCGTACGAGCAGCCGTACGAGCAGCCGTACGGCCAGCCGTACGAGCAGCCGCGCAAGCGGTCCCGGCGCGCGGTGTGGATCGGCGCGGCCCTCGCCGTCGTACTGATCGCGGGCGGCGGCGGCTTCGCGGCCTGGAAGGCGGACTGGTTCTCCGGAAACGGCGACGCGGTGAGCTTCGGCACGACCCCGGCCGCCGCGGACGCCGCCCCCGGGGGCGGCGCGCCCCGGGGTGCCGCGCCCGGCGGCGGTCAGTCGGCGAAGCCCACGGGGGACCCGGACGTGCAGCTGCCGGCCGGCCCGAAGGCGGAGTTCAAGCAGACCGGCAGTCTCGACGACGGCACGAAGATAGCCAAGACCCGGCTGACCGGGGCGAAGTCCGGCTTCACCGGTGACGTGTGGGTGTGGGCGCCGAAGGAGTACGACGACCCGAAGTACGCGAAGAGCGCCTTCCCGGTGCTGATCGCGCTCCCCGGCGGCAACGGCTTCCCGGACAACTACTGGTCCGACCGCAGCCTCGGCCTCCAGAAGGCCATCAGCGACGGCGTCCAGGCGGGCACCAGCCTGCCGTTCGTGGTGGTCATGCCGGTGCTGAACCCGGACGCGAAGAACTACTACGACGGCTCCGACATACCGGGCCAGCCCAAGATGGGCACCTGGATCGCCGATGACGTCCCGGACTTCGCCCGGGCCAACTTCCGGACCTACAAGTCGCGCGACGGCTGGGCCTTCATGGGTTCCTCCTCGGGCGCCTTCGTCGGGCTCAAGCAGGTCCTCCAGCACCCGGACCGGTTCAAGGCCGTCATCGCGAGCGGTGGCGAGATCGTTCCCGATTCCCCGCTGTGGAAGGGGGACGTCAAGCTCATGGACGAGAACAACCCCCGCAAGCTCGCGCAGAAGCTGATCGACTCCAAGGGCCCCGAGGTCTACATCAACTTCCAGCAGGGGACCAAGGAGAAGGACCGGGCCCGGATGGAGAAGTTCCAGTCGGAGTTCGGCAAGGGACCGGTCAAGGTCACCATCCGGGACATCCAGAACGGCGAGCACAACGGCTGGCACTACGTGCGGGGCATGAAGGAAGGCTCGCTGGAGTGGATCAGCAAGGCGATGAAGGGCCCCCAGCCCGCCGAAGGCTGACCTCACGGGCGCGGGCGCAGGCACGGGCATGGGCACGGGCACGGGCGTGGGCGCAGGCACGGACGCACATCACAGACGCCCCAAGCAACCCGAAACGCCGTTCCTCCCTCTCATAGGGGTGTAAGGGGGGCCAAATGGTCCCTGCCCGCCTCCGCCGCGGGCGCCGGAAAGGAACGGGACGCTTCCGTGCAGCAAGACCCCAACCAGCTCGCCCAGCTCAACCAGCCCGCCCAGCGGCAGCCCGACCAGCAGCAGCCCTCCCCGCGCCGTCGGCGCCGCCGTCTGATCGCCGGCGCGCTCGCCCTGGCCCTCACCGCCGGCGGCGGCGCGGCGGCGTACGGCTTCGGCCTCTTCTCCGACATCGGCGGCCCGGTCTCCTTCGGCCGGATCCAGGACAGCGCGGGCGAGGCCACCGACGCGAGCACGGGCGCCGGGGCGGGCGTACGGATGCCCACCGGGCCCAGGGCCGACTTCGCGCGCACCGCCCGGCTCCCCGACGGGACCGAGATCGGCAAGACCACCCTGGCGGGGAAGAAGTCCGGCTTCACCGGTGACGTGTGGGTGTGGGCGCCGAAGGAGTACAACGACCCGCGGTACGAGAAGAGCGCCTTCCCGGTGCTCATCGCCCTGCCCGGCGGCCGCGGCTACCCCACCAACTACTGGGGCACCGGTCCCGGCCTCGGCCTCCAGCAGGCCGTGAGCGACGGGGTGAAGTCGGGCAGGAGCCTGCCCTTCCTCCTGGTCATGCCGGTGATCAACGCCGACACCAAGCACCACTTCGACGGCTCGGACATCCCCGGGGAGCCCCGGATGGGCACCTGGATGGCCGATGACGTGCCGGATTTCGTGAAGGCCAATTTCCGCACCTTCGAGTCCCGTGACGGCTGGGCCTTCATGGGGTCCTCCTCGGGCGGCTTCGGTGCCTTCAAGCACGTCCTGAAGTACCCGGACCGGTTCAAGGCGGTCATCGCCAGCGGCGTCGACATAGTCCCCGATTCCCCGCTGTGGAAGGGGAACGTGGCGGCGATGGACGAGAACAACCCGGAGAAACTGGCCGAGAAGCTGATCAAGGCGGGCGGCCCGGACGTCTACATCAACTTCCAGATCGGCACCAAGGAGAGCGGCCGCGACAAGACCGAGAAGTTCATGCGCGATTACACCAGGGGCCCCGTGCACACCCGCCTCCAGGTGATCCAGGATGGTGAGCACAATGGGAAGTCCTACGTCCGCGGCATGAGGGAGGGTTCGCTGGAGTGGATCAGCAAAGTACTGCTGCCCCCGAGCGCGGCCACAGGCCCGGGGACGAGCACCACGGCGGCTTCCGGACCGACCCCCGCTCCCGCTCCCGTTCCCGCTTCCGCCGCGCGGTGAGCAAGCCGGTGGCGAAGGGCGCGTCGGCCGCGGCCGCGGGGCTCGTGGCGGTCGTCGCCGTCGCGGTCTTCGACTCTCCCGGCGCGGGCAAGCCGGAGGCGATGCCCTTCCCCACTGTCGGCGTGCTCATGGCCAACGGCGAGCACTGGTGCACGGCCAGCGTGGTCGACAGCCCCAAGGGCAATGTCGTCGCCACCGCCGCGCACTGCGTCGCCCCGGCCGGTGAGGACGGCACGCCGGGCGAGGTGGCTCACGACGGCCTCGCGATCGGCGAGCTGTCCTTCGCCCCCGCCTTCTCGGGCGGGGGCAACGGATCACAGCCCCTCGGCCGCTGGAAGGTCAGCGCGATCCATGTGGACGAGCGCTGGACGAAGTGGGGCGACGACACCGCCGACTTCGCCTTCCTGACCATCGAGCCCGAGAAGGGCGGCCGCACCGTCCAGCAGGCCGTGGGCCCCGGCGAGGCCCCGTCCCCCGACTGGGCCTCCGGCTACGAGCGCGACGTCACCGTGGTCGGCTATCCGGACTCGGCGTTCAACCCGAAGAACACGCCCGTCTCCTGCACCACCCAGACCGCGCACGACACCGAAGACCCGAACATGCTCCACATCAGCTGCGCGGGCTTCTGGACGGGCACCAGCGGCAGCCCCTGGATCGCCGACCGGGGCGGCCCCGGCTCGCCCGGCCGCATCATCGGGGTCCTCAGCGGCGGCGACACGGACGTGGACTCCACGGCCGCGCTCTTCGACGGGCGGGCGAGGGCCCTGTACGAGCGGGCCGCGCGCGGCTGACCCGGCGCGGCCCGGCGCTCGCGCGTCAGCCCTTGAACAGGGAGTTCACCTCGCCGTAGGACAGGGACCCGGCGAGCGCGCCGTACGTACCGCCCGCGAGCAGCTCCTCGGTCGCGCGCCGGACCACGGCGTACGCGGCCTCCGCGACCCACGAACCGAGGCTGACCCGGGCCACGCCCAGCCCGCCCAGCTCCGCCACGCTCGGCGCGTCGGGGCCGACCAGGACGTTCAGCGGGGCGTCGATGCCGCGCGCCAGCTCGGTGACGGTCGCCGGGTCGTGGACGCCGGGTACGAAGATCCCGCTGGCCCCGGCCTCCAGATAGGCGGCGGCGCGGCGCAGGGTCTCCTCCAGCCGGGCCGGGCCGGGCTCGCCGAGGCCCATGAGGTAGGTGTCCACGCGGGCGTTGATGTAGAGCGGGACCCCGAGGGCGTCCGCGGCCGCGCGGGCGGCGGCGAGGCGCTCGGCCTGCTCGGCCGGGTCCCGCAAGCCGTCCTCGATGTTGACCCCGACGGCCCCGGCGGCCAGCACCCCGGTGACGGTCTGGCCGACCCCGGCGGCGTCGGCACCGAAACCGCTCTCGATGTCGGCGGTCACCGGCACGTCCACCGCCGCGACCACGCGGGCGATCAGGTCGAGGGCGCGGTCCCGGGCGAGGGAGTCCCCGTCGGGGGAACCGAGGGACCAGGCGACGCCGGCGCTGGTGGTGGCGACCGCCGCCGAACCGGCGGCCTCGACGAGGCGGGCACTGGCGACGTCCCAGGCGTTGGCGAGCGCGAGGGGGGCCGCCGGGGTGTGCAGGGCGTGGAAGGCATGGACGCGGGAGAGGTCAACTGTCTTCGTCATGTGGGCATTTCATCAGAGGGCGGCCGCCCGGGGCTGGCGAGAATCGGACATCTGCGGAGACCGGAGGCATCCCGGGGGAACGACCCCGGCGCACCACCGCCGTCCGCCGTCCGCCGTCCGCCGTCCGCCGCCCGCCGCCCGCCGCCAGGCGTCAGGCGTCAGGGGGCCAGGCCCGTCTTCGCGCCCGCCCCGCACAGGGGGACGACCGCGGAACGCCCCGCGAGGGGGTCGCCCGGGGCGTCCGGGCCGACGGCGGCCCAGCAGGCCACCCCCGTCGGCTCGACGAACAGCCCCCGCGCCGCCAGGTCCCGCTGGGCCGCCCGGATCCGCTCCTCGGACACGGTCAGGAAGGTGCCCCCCGACTCCCGCACCGCCGCCAGGATCTGCCGGGCCCGCGGCGGGGCCGGGATCGCGATCCCCTCGGCCAGCGTCGGCGCGGGCGCCGGGACCGGGCCCGCCGGTTCACGCTCCCCGGCGGCGAACGCCCGCGCCAGCGGAGCCATGGCCGCCGCCTGGACGGCGATCAGCGCGGGCGCCCGTACGCCCGCGCGCGCCAGTTCCCGCGCGGCCAGGGCCGCGCCCAGCAGCAGCGTGCCGTTGCCCACGGGCACCACCAGGACCTCGGGCAGTTCGCCGCCCAGCTCCTCCCACACCTCGTACACGTACGTCTTCGTGCCGTGCAGGAAGTACGGGTTGAAGACGTGGCTCGCGTAGAAGACGCCCGGCTCGTCGGCCGCGGCCCGCGCGGCCCGGGCCGCCGCCTCGCGCCCGCCCGGCACCACCCGTACCAGCGCCCCGTGCGCCCGCATCTGCTCGGTCTTCTTCTCCGAGGTGCCCTCCGGTACGAACACCTCGCAGGCGAGCCCGGCCCGCGCGCAGTAGGCCGCGACCGAGGTCCCCGCGTTGCCGCTGCTGTCCGCCACCACCCGCCGCGGACCCAGCCGCCGCGCCAGCTCGGCGAGCATCACCGCGCCCCGGTCCTTGAACGACAGTGTCGGCATCAGGAAGTCGAGTTTGGCGGAGATCCGCTCCGTCAGCGGGACCAGCGGGGTGCGCCCCTCGCCCAGGGTCACCCCGGGGGCCCCCGGCAGCGGGAGCGCGGGTCCGTAGCGCCACAGCGAGTTCGGCCCCGCGCCGGGGTCCCCGGCCTTGACCGGCTCCGCTGTGAAGTCCAGGTCCCAGGGGCCCGCGCAGACGGGGCAGCACCAGGGAGCGGTGCGGACGTCGGCGCGGGCGCCGTCGTCGGGGCAGACGTAACCGGGCAGGGGGTGCGTCACGCGGGAGTGCCTCCGCTCGTTCGTGGGCTCGTCGGGGTCCGGATCTCCGTGACGGATCGTACGCGGGGAGGGGCGGTGGGTAGGCGTGGTGAGGGCCCGCGGGGGCGATCCGCCCGCTGACGGTTGCTCCTGCGTACTATTCGCGCAGTCGTTCGCACACCCCCGCCTGATGGAGCAGCTCACGCCGTGAGTACCCCGCCACCGCCCCAGCCGCCGCACAACCCGTGGGCCGCCCCGCCGCCGGGGGCCCCGTACGGGTACGGACACCCGGTCGCCCCGGTCCCCGGCGAGGCCGCGCTCAACGGCTTCGCCCTGGCCTCGCTGCTGGTCGGCCTGCTCTGCTTCCCCCCGCTCGGGGTGGTCTTCGCGATCGTGGCCCTGGTCCAGATCGCCACGCGCGGCGAGCGCGGCAAGGCCCTGGCGATCGCCGGGCTCGCGGTGTCCGTGCTGATGTCCGGGGTGCTGGCCCTGGCCGCCGTGGAGCTCGTGGGCCCGGTCGGCGAGCGGCTGGCCCGCGGCGCCGACCGGGGCACCGCCGGTACGGGCGGCGCGTCCCGCGAGGTCGAGGGCGACCCGGCGGACCTGGAGGAGGTCCGGGCCGGGGACTGCTTCAACGTGCCCGGTGCGGACCTGCTCGCCGAGACGCCCCTCGTTTTCAAGGTGGCGTGCACCCGGCCGCACCACGGCGAGATCACCGCGTCCTACCTGGCGGACCCGGGCGGCTTCCCGGGCGACGAGGCGCTTGCCGCGCGGGCCGAGGAGCGGTGCTGGCAGGCGCAGGACACGTACGCGATGGACACATGGGCGCTGCCGGAATTCGCGGAGATGTACTTCTTCGCGCCGACCGAGGAGCAGTGGGGCGACGGGCGCCGCAGCGTGCTGTGCGTGCTCGGCACCACGGAGGGCGAACAGCGGGGGAGCCTGAAGCGGGACGCGGCGATGCTGACGCCCGGGCAGGTCTCCTTCCTGAGCGCGGCGAACCGGCTGGACTCCGCGCTGACGGCGGCGCCCGTGACCGACCTGAAGGGCTCGCTGCCGGCGTACCGCGCCTGGGCGGCCAAGGTGGAACCGGCGATGGAGGCCGAGGCGGCCGCGCTGCGCACGTCCGCGGCGGGGCCTCCGGCCGACGCGCTGCTGAAGGAGGTCGAGGCGGCCGGCAAGGAGTGGCAGGCGGCGGCGCTGGCCCAGCGGCCGGAGGACTTCCGCGCGGCGTGGAGCCGGGCGGTGGACGCGACGTCGGTCGAGACGGAGCGGAAGCTGCGCGGGGCGCTGGGGCTGGCGACGAAGGTGCCGTCGTGGCTGGAGGATTCGGACGGCTCGGACACGGGCTGGCTCGACGGCGAGGGCGCCCACTCCCAGTCGGTGTAACGCAGGGTAACCAGTTTCGGTGACCTGCCTTCATCACTTCGAGTGAAACTTTGGCCTTTGCTTGCGGTGTACAACCGTGGGTTGCCAGGCTGTAGCTGTCTGTCAACCTGATGGGAGTGGCTAGTGACTTTCGGTGAGCAGCCGGCCTATCTTCGCGTCGCCGGTGACCTGCGACGGAAGATCGTCGATGGGTCCCTGCCCCCGCATGCGCGGCTTCCCTCGCAGGCACGGATCCGCGAGGAGTACGGAGTCTCCGACACGGTCGCCCTGGAGGCCCGCAAGGTCCTGATGGCGGAGGGGCTGGTCGAGGGCCGCTCCGGTTCGGGGACGTACGTCCGGGAGCAGCCGGTGCCGCGCCGGGTGGCCCGGGCCGGGTACCGCACCTCCGGGGCCTCCACCCCGTTCCGGCAGGAGCAGGCGGACACGGGCAGCCGCGGCACCTGGGAGTCCAGCAGCGAGCAGACGCAAGCCCCGGCGGAGGTCGCCGAGCGGCTGGGCATCGAGCCCGGTGACCGGGTGATGCGCACGCGGTACGTGTTCCGCGACGCGGGCGAGGTGATGATGCTCTCCACCTCCTGGGAGCCCCTGGCCGTGACCGGCCGGACGCCGGTGATGCTTCCGGAGGAGGGCCCGCTGGGCGGGAGCGGTGTGGTGGACCGGATGGCCGCCATCGACGTCGTCGTGGACAACGTGGTGGAGGAGGTCGGCGCCCGCCCGGGTCTGGCGGAGGAGATCCTCGCGCTGGGCGGAGTGCCGGGGCACGTGGTGCTGGTGATCGGGCGGACGTACTTCGCCTCCGGGCGGGCCGTGGAAACGGCGGACGTGGTGGTCCCCGCCGACCGCTACCGCCTGGCCTACCACCTGCCGGTCCGCTAGGCCGGTCCGCTGGGCCGGTCCGCTGGGCCGTTTCGGGACCGGGCCGCCGGGTCCGGTCCGTCACGGCTCTTCTTGGGCGCACGCCCTTCCCGGCGCTGCCGACGGTGCGCCGGTTCTGAACCGGCGTGCGCGGCCCAGTCGTACGCATGGCCGGATGAGTACGCCTGCGAGGTACCTCTTCGTGAAAAACCGTATCCGCTGAGTAAAGGTCGGGCGTAAGCTCGGGCATATGCGTAATGCGGTTTCCTGGGCGGGTACGTCGGCGGAGGGTGAAGCGCGATGAGCGACAGCGGTGCCCTGCTCCCGTGGCTGGTCATACGGCAGGACGACAACGGCAACCGCTACCGCGTGGGCCGTTACCCCACGCGTGCCGAGGCCCAGAAGGTCGTCGACAGCCTCGACGACCGCGGGCACAAGCAGCTCTACTGGGTCGAGCGGATCGGGCAGGGCGCCACCAGCCTCAACTGACGCTGCGCCCGCCCCGGCCCGCGGCCCGTCGGGGTGAACAGCGGCGTGACATAGGCTCCGTACATGACTGAACGCGTGGTCGTGGGCGGAGCCCTTTGTCATGACGGGCGCCTGCTGGCCGCCCGGCGCAGCGCGCCGCCCGAGCTGGCCGGCCGCTGGGAACTGCCGGGCGGGAAAGCCGAACCGGGTGAGACCGTCCCCGAGGCCCTCGTGCGCGAGCTGCGTGAAGAGCTGGGCGTGGAGAGCGAGGCCCTGGAGCGGATCCCGGGCGAATGGCCCCTGAAACCCGGTCTGGTGCTGCACGTGTGGACCGCGCGGCTGCTGTCCGGCGAGCCCGCTCCGCTGGAGGATCACGACGAACTGCGCTGGCTCGGCCCGGACGAGCTGGACTCGGTGGACTGGCTCGACCAGGACCGCCCGGCGGTCGCCGAAGCCGGCCGGCGGCTGCGCGCCGCGGTCGGGAGCGCGTAGGTCCACCCCGCTCAAGGGCGCGCGACCCGCCGCCGGGGGCAAGAGCGCACGGGCGGGGCGTGGTGGCGGGCGCCGGATCGGCCGTGGGGCGCGGGGGCGCGTACGGCTCACGCTGTAGGCCAGGTGCACCACAGTGCGCCGGTGCCTGGGGGGTCGGATGGTACGACGCCGCGAATATCGGGTATGTCGCTATTAGTCCCTATCTCGTCCCTCCTCGTCGCTGACGAACCGGACTGGGGTCCGCTGCTGGCCCGGGAAGTGATCGGCGTGATCGACACAGACGGTGAATGTGCCGAATGGGATTTCCCTGCCGAGCCCGGCGCCGTCCGCACCGCCCGTCACGCCGTGCGCGGCAAGCTCCGCGCCTGGGGCCTGGAGTCCGTCGGAGACGTGACCGTCCTGCTGGTCAGCGAGCTGGTGACGAACTCCCTCCGGTACGCTTCGGGCCCTATCGGAGTCCGATTGGTACGGCGCGATCTCGCCAGTGAGAATCCCGGAACGGGTCCGGCACTTCTCGTGGAGGTATCCGATCCGCTTCCGGATCCGCCGCGGGAACGGGTCGCCGCCCCCGATGACGAGGGTGGTCGGGGCCTGCACCTGGTGGCGGTCTCGGCGCAGCGGTGGGGGACCCGCCACGGGAAGTCGGGCAAGACAGTGTGGTTCGAATTGGCCCTACCTGGTGAGTAACAAGGTGAAGGGTCTCTGACGATCACATGACGTGGCTCGAAACGAACGAGACCGTGCTGTGATCGTGAACGCCGTGCCGAGTCTGCCCGTGGTGCTGAATACTGCGGACATGGCCGGTCCGGTTGCGGTGAGCTGGAGGGGACGGTCGCGTGAGCGAAATACCTGCGCAGGCACATCAGGCCCATGTGTCCGGGGAGGCATGGCACGACTCCCTGTGGCACAGCAGCCCGCCTGGCTCGATATATGACTACATAAAGGTCGCATCCTTCTCGATCGGGCCCGACGGCCTCATCGACCAGTGGAGTCTGCGCGCCGAGGAACTCTTCGGGCTGACCGCCGCCGAAGCGGTGGGGCGCGATCCGGTCGATGCCTTCATGCCTCCGGAACTGCGCGCGGGCGCGCACCGCCGGGTCGCCGAGATCCTCGACGGCAAGGAGTGGACCGGCCTGATTCCCTTCCGCATCCCCGACGGCGACGGTGAACACGGCGTGGCCGAGATCTATGTGATGCCCACCGAGACCGAGGCCGCCGAGCGGGCCGCGCTGTGCGTCGTGGTCGACGTCCGCGCGCTGCGCCGGATCGAATCCGATCTGGCGGCCTCGCAGGCGATATTCGGTCAATCTCCCTTCGGTTTCCTGCTCTTTGGTACGGACCTCACCGTGCAGCGCGCCAACCGCCGTTTCGCCACCGTCTTCGGCGGCGGCGTCGACGAGCACCGCGGTCGCACCGTCCACGACTACCTGCCCCCGCACGAGGCCGACCGGATGGCCGACGCCCTGCGCCGCGTCCTGGAAACCGGCGAATCGGTCACCGACCTGCGCATCACCGGCGCCGCTCCCGGCAGCCGGGACAACCGCCACTGGTCCATCAACCTCTACCGCGTGCACGGCGGCACCGGGCAGCCCATCGGGGTCGCGGGCCTCGGCACCGACGTCACCCGGCGCCACCTCGCCGCCCGCGAGGCCGCGGGCGTACGCCGCAACCTCGCCCTCCTCAACGAAGCGGGCCACCGGATCGGGAACTCCCTCGACCTGGAGACCACCGCCCGCGAGCTCCTCGACGTCACCGTCCCGGGCTTCTGCGACCTGGCCGCCGTCGACCTCTACCAGGGGCTCCTGCTCGGCGACGACGACCGCGACCGCCCCGCGCGGCCGCACGGTCCCGGGGTCCCCTCGCTCCCCGGCGGCGGGCCCGGGCGCGCGCCCTCGGCCCCGCTGCGCCGGGTCGCCTTCGCCTCCGCCGTCTCCGACGCCCCGCTGTCGGGGCCCGGCCCCGGCGCGCTGGTCGCCGTGGGGGAGGTGCACCGCTATCCGCCCGGCTCGCCGGGCACCCTGGCCCTGCGCACCGCCCGGCCGCGGCTGCTGGAGGGGGGCGGGCCCGAGGACCTGATCCAGTCCACCCTCGTCGTCCCGCTCGTCGCCCACGACACGGTGGTCGGCCTGGCCCAGTTCTCCCGTACGAAGGGCAGCGAGCCCTTCGGCGAGCGCGACCGGGCCGTCGCCGTCGAACTCGCCGCGCGGGCCGCCGTGTGCATCGACAACGCGCGGCTCTACCGGCGCGAACACGAACGCGCGCTGATACTCCAGCGCAGCCTGCTGCCCCCCGGCGACCCGGCCGCGGCGGGCCTCGACATCGCCTGCCGCTACCTGCCCGGCAACGCGGCGACCGAGGTCGGCGGCGACTGGTTCGACGTCATCGAGCTGCCCGGCCACCGCACCGCGCTCGTCGTCGGCGATGTGATGGGCCGCGGGCTGCGGGCGGCCGTCGCGATGGGCGAACTGCGCACCGCGGTACGGACCCTGGCCCTGCTCGACCTGGAACCGGCGGAGGTGCTCACGGCCCTGGACGAGGTCGCCCGGGGCCTCGGCACGCCCGGCGGCTCGCAGCAGGCCTCGCGGGCGGCGCTGCAGTCCCGGGACGCCGACCTGTCCGAGGTCTACCTCGCGACCTGTGTCTACGCCGTCTACGACCCGGTGACCCGGCGCTGCACCATCGCCAACGCGGGCCACATGCCGCCCGTGCTGGTCGAGCCCGCCGAGCCGGGGGGTCCGCCGCGGCCCGCGCTGCTGCTGGAGGTGCCGCCCGGCATGCCGCTCGGGGTCGGCGGCGAACCCTTCGAGGAGGTCGAGGTCGAGCTCCCCGAGGGGGCGCTGCTCGCGCTGTACACCGACGGCCTCGTCGAATCCCGCGATCACCCGCTGGAGGAGGGCCTGCGCGGGCTCCGGGACGCGCTGGCGGATCCGGTCCGGCCGCTGGAGGACGTCTGCGACCACGTCCTGGCCACGCTGCACACCCGGCACGGCGAGGACGACATCGCGCTGCTGATGGCGCGGGTCCAGGGCCTGCCGATCGATGCCGTGGGCGACTGGCAACTGCCGCGCGAGGCCCGCTCGGTGGGGCGGGCGCGGGAGCTGGCCCGGGCCAAGCTGCCGGCGTGGGGCCTGGAGGGTCTGCTCGACACGACCGAACTGCTGGTCAGCGAGCTCGTGACGAACGCCCTGCGGTACGGGGAGGGCGAGATCAGGCTGCGGCTGCTGCTGGACCGGACGCTGGTGTGCGAGGTCTGGGACGCGAACCTGGTGCAGCCGCGGCGGCGGCGGGCGCGGGACACGGACGAGGGGGGCCGGGGGCTGCAGCTCGTCGGGCTGCTGAGCGCCGGGTGGGGGACGCGGCGGACGCACCGGGGGAAGACGGTGTGGTTCGAGCTGCCGTTGCCGATGGCGGGGGTGGTGGGGGAAGGGGTCACCGAGCTGTCGGCGGAGCAACTGCTGAGCATGTACGGCTAGTTCCGGCGTACGACTAGTTCCGGCGGCGGGCAGCGCCCCCATGCGGCCCGCCCTCCCGGGGCTCCGCCCCGGACCCCGCGCCTCGATCGCCGACGGGGCTGGAAAGGCCGCCGCCCGTCGGGGCTACGGTTTGCCCGACTTCAGGGCGGCCAGGCGGGCTTCGATTTCCGTGGACTTGTCCAGGTCGTCCAGGGCCTCGAACTGGGCGTCCAGTGTGGAGGCGGCCAGCTCCTGCTTGCCCAGGGCCATCGCCTCCTCGCGGCGGACCTTGTCCTCGAAGCGGTTCAAGTCGCTCGTCGGGTCCATCAGGTCGATGTTCTTCACCGCGTCCATCATCGTGTTCTGCGCCTGCGCCGTCTTCGCCCGCGCCACCAGCTCGTCCCGCTTGGCCTCCAGCTCCGTCAGCTTCGTCTTCATCGACGTCAGACCGGCCTTGAGCTTGTCCACGACCTCCGTCTGGGAGGCGATCACCGGCTCCGCCGTCTTCGCCTCCTTCTCCGACTGCATCTGGCGGCCCAGCGCGACCTTCGCCAGGTTGTCGAACTTGTCGGCGTCCGCAACCGTTCCCGCCGTCCCCGCCGCCCGCAGTTCGTCGGCCTTCCGGCTCGCCGCGAGCGCCTTGCCGCCCCACTCGGCGGCCGCGTCCACGTCCTCCGCGTGGTCCGCCTCCAGCATCCGCAGGTTGCCGATCGTGGTGGCGACCGCCTGTTCCGCCTCGGAGATGTTGTTGGAGTAGTCCCGGATCAGCTGGTCCAGCATCTTCTGCGGGTCTTCCGCCTGGTCCAGCAGCGCGTTGATGTTCGCCTTCGCGAGCTGGGTGACGCGGCCGAGGATGGTCTGCTTGCTCATGGGTGTCCGCTCCTTGTGGGGAAGGTGAAGTCAGCGTCAGAAACGGCCGCCGCCGCCCATGCGGCCCCGGGTGCCCCCGCCGCCGAAGGAACCCGGCCCGCGGCCGCCCCCGCCGCCCCCGCCGCCCCCGCCGAACCCCCCGCGGCCGCCGCCGCCCAGGATGTCGCCGAGGATGATCCCGCCGAGCACCGCGCCGCCCATGCCGCCCCGCTGCGAGCGGCTGCCGCCGTACGGGTCCTGGTACGCCCGGACGTCCGCCTCCGCCAGCTGCTGCGCCTGCCGCGCGAGGGAGTCCGCCTGCTGGGCCTCCGCCAGCGCGGCCGCCGGGTCCGAGCCCGTCAGCGACACCGACCGCTCCAGGTGCCGCTGCGCCTCCGCCAGCCGGGTGCGGGCCTGGCTGCCGACGGCCCCGCGGCTGGTGGTGACGTAATCCGTGGCCGCGCCGATCGCGCTGCGCGCCGACAACAGGGCCTGGTCCAGCAGGGCCGCGGCCCGCCGGCCGCCCGTTTCGCGCTCCCGGGCACCGGCCAGCGCCTCGTCCAGCGCCGTGTCGGCCTCCTCGATCCGGCGCAGGGCGTCGATCGGGTCGTACCGGCCCGCGCCCTGCTCCGCCCGTACGTCGGCCAGTACGGACTCCGCCCGCCCGATCCGGCCCCGCAGGTCCGCCGTGGAGACCTCCGCTGCGGTCCCCGTCAGCAGGCCGCGCGCGTCCGCGAGGTCGCTCTCCGTCTCGTTCAGGGCGCCGGTCAGCTTGCCCGCCGCCTCCGCCAGCTCCTGCGCGCGCCGCTCCACCGCGTCCACCAGGGTGGCCGCCTGGTCGACGGCGCCCTCGGCCGCCCGCACGTGCACGGCCGCCTTGCCGTTGTCCCCGCCGTCGATCGCCGCGCGCGCCTCGCCGAGGCTCCCGGTCGCGAACAGCAGCCGGTCCTTGGCCTGTTCGGCGTTGGAGGCCACGGGGGCGGACGCGGAGTCGGCGTACCGCCGGGCCAGGGCGGTCAAGGTGGCCTCCGCCGTCGAGGTCCGGCCGGTCAGCGCGCGGAAGTGCGCCTGTACGGTCTCCAGCGCCTGCGGGGCGTTCTTCTCCAGGGCGCGCAGCTTGTCGAAATCGGCCGATTCGGCGTCGAGGCGCCGACTGGCCTCCGTGCAGCGCGCCACGATCTCGTCCAGCATCCGGCGCCGGGTCGCGTCGTCCTCGGGATAGGCGTCGTCGAGCTGCTGGCGCAAGCGGAAGGCGTGCGTCAGCCCGTCCTTGGCGTAGGCCACGGCCTCGGTGAAGGCGCCCACCGCCGCCTCGCCGAACTGGGCCGAGGCGAAACCGAGTTCCTCGGTGCTGGTGCGGACCGCGTCGTCGGTCTCCACCAGCAGCGCCTTGGCCTTGGCGTCGAGTTCGGCGAGCGGGAGCCGGGGTGGCCCCTGCTCGCCCCAGCCCGAGCGGGCCGTCGTACCGCGGTCGGGCGCGCCCTTGCGCCTGCGGCGGCTGTACGCGTACGCGCCGAGCGCGCCCGCTGCGCCCACCGCGACCACGGGGAGCACGAAGTCGCCCGCCCCGTTCTCGCCGCCCGCCCCCTTCCCGCCGGGATCCGCCACGCCCGGGGTGATCGCGGGCACCGGTACCGGACGCCCGCCGAGCACGGCGTCGTAACCACGGGCCGCGCCGATCGCCGCGCCCGCCCAGTCGTTCTCCTTCAGGGCGGGCTCGATGGCGGTCCGGGCCACGTCGGCGAGCTGCTCCTTGGTGAAGCCGGAGTCGACGTCGGCCGAATAGGCGTACTGCCGGTCCCCGGTCGCGACGGCGAGCAGGACGTCGTCCTGCCCGAGACCGCTGCGCTGCGCGGTCGCGTCGGCCCAGCTCTGGGCGGAGCGGCCGGAGAAGTCGCGTACGTACGCCACGAACAGCTGGATCCGCCGGTCGGCGTAC
Source organism: Streptomyces sp. NPDC002138 (assembly GCF_040296485.1). NCBI lineage: Bacteria > Bacillati > Actinomycetota > Actinomycetes > Kitasatosporales > Streptomycetaceae > Streptomyces > Streptomyces sp. NPDC002138. The sequence goes on from NZ_JBEOXE010000006.1 coordinate 173,898, forward strand.
AGCGTGTCGAGCGCGGCCGCCACGGCGGGCGCGCGGTCGCCCAGGGCGCCCACCCGGTCGGTGATCTGGCCCTGCTTCGACAGCGTGACCGGATCGTCGGCCCGGGCGGCGGGGGCCACGGCCGCGCCCCCGCCGCCGAGCGCGAGCAGCGCGGCGGCCAGGGCGAGCGCGGCCCGCAGGGCTATCCGGGAGCGGGTGCGGCTCTTGGTCCTGCTGGTCGGCGGGATCACATCTGGGAGGCTATGGGTGGTGACGCGCTCCCGCACCCCGAGCGCTCCCGCACCCCGAGCGCCGCGGGCCGGCTCCGCTCAGGGCAGGGCGTACGCCGCCAGCTCCGGCCGGGACAGGACGAGCTGCTCGCCGACCGGCAGGACGTCCGAGCCGGCGAGTACGGGGTCCGCCCACTGGCGGAGCGTTTTGCCCGTCTCCGGATCCAGCACGGCGACGAACGGGTCCGCCTCGCGGCCCAGCGGCCCCCGGCGGCCCCCGCGGGAGGCGTGCACGTACAGCGCGAACGGCCCCCGCATGCGCAGCAGCCGGAGCACGCACACCGTGCCCTCCCGCCGGACCGTGCTCCAGGGCGCGTACGTGCGTGCCGTCCAGCAGGTACACCGGCGGGACCACGGGCGGGCGCTCGAAAGCCTCCAAGCCGCGCGGCTGCGTTCCCCTACCCGCACCGCGATGCCCCCTGACTGCACGTCACTGACGTGGTTCAGGGGGCATTGTCCACGGCGCGGTGGAAGGTCGGGGGTCGTTACGGGGTCGAACGCCTGCCGATCTTCGAGCCCAGCCACACCAGCGGGTCGTACTTGCGGTCCACCGCCCGCTCCTTCAGCGGGATCAGCGCGTTGTCAGTGATCTTGATCCCCTCGGGGCAGACCTCCGAGCAGCACTTGGTGATGTTGCAGAAGCCCAGCCCGTGCTCCTCCTGGGCCGTCCGCTTGCGGTCCAGCCCCTGCTCGGCGGCCGCGTCCAGCGGGTGCATGTCCAGCTCCGCCACCCGCATCAGGAACCGCGGCCCCGCGAAGGCGGCCTTGTTCTCCTCGTGGTCGCGCACCACGTGACAGGTGTCCTGGCACAGGAAGTACTCGATGCACTTGCGGAACTCCTGCGACCGCTCCACGTCCACCTGCTGCATCCGGTACTCGCCCGGCGCCACCCCCTCCGGCGGTACGAAGGCCGGGACCTCCCGCGCCTTGGCGTAGTTGAAGGACACGTCCGTCACCAGGTCGCGGACCACCGGGAAGGCCCGCAGCGGGGTCACCGTGATCGTCTCCTCGCGGGAGAACGTCGACATGCGCGTCATGCACATCAGCCGCGGCCGTCCGTTGACCTCCGCGCTGCACGAACCGCACTTGCCCGCCTTGCAGTTCCAGCGGACCGCGAGGTCGGAGGCCTGGGTGGCCTGGAGCCGGTGGATGATGTCGAGGACCACCTCGCCGTCGTTCACCTCGACGGTGAAGTCCCGCAGTTCGCCGCCCTCGGCGTCGCCCCGCCAGATCCGGAAACCGGCGTCGTAGCTACTCACTCGTAGAGCTCCTCTTCGGCGAGGTACTTGACCAGCTCTTCCTTCTCGAAGAGCGCGAGCAGGTCCGGGCGGATGGGTTCGGTCCGGGTGCGTTCCAGGGCGATCCGGTCGGCCGCCGGGTCGACCGCCGGGTCGGCGGGGCCCGCCGGATCCACGGCCACCGGGCGGCACAGCAGGTTCACCGGGCGCCACGCCCGCTCCATGGCCGGGCAGTCCTCCCGGGTGTGCCCGCCGCGGCTCTCGGTGCGCTCCAGCGCGGCGCGGGCCACGCATTCGCTGACCAGCAGCATGTTGCGCAGGTCCAGGGCCAGGTGCCAGCCCGGGTTGAACTGCCGGTGCCCCTCGACCCCGGCGCGGGCCGCCCGGACGCGCAGCCCCGCCAGCCGCTCCAGCGCCTCGGCCATCTCGCCCGCGCGCCGGATGATGCCGACCAGGTCGTTCATCGTCTGCTGGAGCTCCTGGTGGAGGGTGTACGGGTTCTCCGCGCCCTCCTCCGCGTGGAAGGGGGCCAGCGCCTCCGCGGCCGCCGCGTCGACCTCGCGCTGTGCGACGGCGGGCAGGGCCGCGCCGAGGCCGGCGGCGTACTCCGCGGCGTGCAGGCCCGCCCGGCGGCCGAAGACCAGCAGGTCGGACAGGGAGTTCCCGCCGAGCCGGTTCGAGCCGTGCATCCCGCCCGCGACCTCGCCGGCCGCGAAGAGCCCGGGCACCCCGAGGGTGGCCGCGGTGTCCGACTCGACCGCGATCCCGCCCATCACGTAGTGGCAGGTCGGGCCGACCTCCATCGGCTCCGCGGTGATGTCCACGTCCGCCAGCTCCTTGAACTGGTGGTACATCGACGGCAGCCGCCGCCGGATCCGCTCCGCGGGCATCCGGGTGGACACGTCCAGGAAGACGCCGCCGTGCGGGGAGCCGCGGCCCGCCTTGACCTCGGAGTTGATCGCGCGGGCCACCTCGTCGCGGGGGAGCAGCTCGGGAGGGCGCCGGTTGTGGTCCGGGTCCTCGTACCAGCGGTCGCCCTCCTCCTCCGACTCGGCGTACTTCTCCTTGAAGACGTCAGGGACGTAGTCGAACATGAACCGCTTGCCCTCGCTGTTGCGCAGCACCCCGCCGTCACCGCGCACCGACTCGGTGACGAGGATGCCCTTGACCGAGGGCGGCCAGACCATGCCGGTCGGGTGGAACTGCACGAACTCCATGTTCAGCAGCGGCGCCCCGGCGAGCAGGGCCAGCGCATGGCCGTCGCCGGTGTACTCCCAGGAGTTCGAGGTGGTCTTGAAGGACTTGCCGATCCCGCCCGTGGCCAGCACCACCGCGGGCGCCTCCAGGACGAAGAAGCGGCCGGACTCGCGCTCGTAGCAGAAGGTGCCGCTGACGCGGGCGCCCTCCTTGAGGACCCGCGTGACCGTGCACTCCTGGAAGATCTTGAGCCGGGCCTCGTGGTCCCCGTGCTCCTTGAAGTCCTCCTGCTGGAGCTGGACGATCTTCTGCTGGAGGGTCCGGATCAGCTCCAGGCCGGTCCGGTCGCCCACGTGCGCCAGGCGCGGGTACTCGTGGCCGCCGAAATTGCGCTGGGAGATCCTCCCGTCGGGCGTCCGGTCGAAGAGCGCTCCCCAGGTCTCCAGCTCCCAGACCCGGTCCGGCGCCTCCTTGGCGTGCAGCTCCGCCATCCGCCACTGGTTCAGGAACTTCCCCCCGCGCATCGTGTCGCGGAAGTGGACCTTCCAGTTGTCGCCCTCGTTGACGTTGCCCATGGACGCCGCGATGCCGCCCTCGGCCATGACCGTGTGGGCCTTGCCGAAGAGGGACTTGCAGATCACGGCGGTACGGGCGCCCCGCTCGCGGGCCTCGATCGCGGCCCGCAGCCCGGCGCCGCCCGCGCCGACCACGACCACGTCCCACTGCTGCCGGTCGACTTGCGCCATGTCAGAAGATCCTCGGGTCGTCGAAAGCACCGCCGGCCAGCAGGTACACGTAGAAGTCGCAGAGCGCGACGCTGATCAGGGAGGCCCAGGCCAGCTGCATGTGGCGGGCGTTGAGCCGGCTCACCCAGCCCCACAGCCGGTAGCGCACCGGGTGCTTGGAGAAGTGCTTGAGCTTGCCGCCCATGATGTGGCGGCAGGAGTGGCAGGACAGCGTGTAGGCCCAGATCAGCGCGATGTTGGCGAGGAACAGCAGCGAGCCGAGGCCCATGTGGCCCCACGCGTAGTGCTCGTCGCGGAAGGTCAGCACGGTGTCGTAGGTGAGGATGCCCGCGACCGGCACCGCCGCGTAGAAGAAGTAGCGGTGCATGTTCTGGAAGACCAGCGGGAAGCGGGTCTCGCCGGAATACGTCGCGTGCGGCTCGGCGACCGCGCAGGCCGGGGGCGAGGCCCAGAAGCCCCGGTAGTAGGCCTTGCGGTAGTAGTAGCAGGTGAGCCGGAAGCCCAGCGGGAAGATCAGGACCAGCAGGGCGGGGGAGAGGCCCCACCAGCTGCCGAACAGGTCCCAGTTGGGGCCGCCGCGCATCTCCCGGCAGTTCTCCGCGAGGCACGGGGAGTAGAAGGGGGAGACGTAGGGGGCGGCGTAGTAGTCGGCGTTGGAGAAGGCCCGCCAGGTCGAGTAGACGATGAAGGCGAGCAGTCCGGCCGCGGTGCCGGCGGGGGCCAGCCACCACCGGTCGGTGCGCAGGTGCCGGGCGGCGATCGCGGCGCGGGAGGCGCCGTGCACGCCGGTCAGGGGTCGGGGTGGTTCCGTGCCTGTGGCCAAAGGGGACTCCGGGAGGAGTGGAGGGGTGGCCCAGGAGGCCCGGCCGCCGGGCTGGCGGCGGGGCCTGATGGGGGTGCCGGGCGAACCGGCCGTGACGTGCCGATGCGTGCCGATGCGTGCCGTGCTGTGCGACGCCCAGGCCGCCGCGGGCGCCGTACCGCGCGCCGCGGGCCGGGCCGGGCCGATCCCGGCTGGGCCGGACGGCCCGGCCCGCGGGCTCAGGGCGCCCGGCGGTCGCGGGCCCCGAGGCCCTCGTCGTCGGAGTCCGTCCACAGCGTGCTGTCGTACGGGGTGTCCGGGACGAAGACGGTCCCGTCCCCGCCCGGCGGTTTCGGGGCCGCGCGCTCCTGGCGCGCGACGTCCCGCTCCAGCCGCTCGACCGAGCGGACCAGCTCGTTCAGATTGCGTCGTACGGCGGTCAAATCGTCCTGCAGGGACATGACTTGCCCTCACTTCCGCAGGTTGCGGTGGCAACGCTCATGTGCGCCAGCGAGTGTCGCGCCTGAGGACGCCGGTTGTGAAGGGACGTGACGGGATTGCGGGCGCGCAGGCTGGAACCGTGCGCCCCCGCCGCACCGCCCCCACGTCCCCCGAACGGGTCAGTGCCCGCCCGTTCCGCATCCGGGATTGGTCCGCACGGGTGGGGTTCGCGGCGTGGCGCGGGGCGGCTGCGGAGGCTGTGGCAGGTGGTCGATTTCAGTGGGTTCATCACCAGTGTGATCAGCTCCATATACCGCCAAAAGTGATCAAGCCGCCCCTGGCGCCACCTCCTGGTGGCACCCCCCGAGTCCCGCCCCGCTCAGCCCCGCCCCGGAGGTACCACCCATGTCCCAGAGAAGGCGCAGGTCCTTGGCGCTCCTGACCTCGGGAGTCCTCGCACTGCCGCTGCTGACGGGCTGCGGGGCCGACGACGAGGGCGGCCCGGCCGCCGCCGGTCAGGACATCTCGGCCACCACCCGCGACCTGGTGGCGGACGGCGGGGTGGCGCGCTGGGCCGTCGACTCCCTGCCCGAGACCCTCAACACCTTCCAGGCGGACGCGGACGCCACCACCGGGCGGATCGCCGGCGCCGTCCTGCCCCACCTCTTCGTCCTGGACGCCAAGGGACGGCCCGTCGCCAACCCCGACTTCCTGGAGAAGGCCGAGGTCATCGAGCGCGAGCCCAAGCAGGTCGTGCTCTACAAGCTCAACCAGCAGGCCGTGTGGAGCGACGGCCGCGAGGTCGGCGCCCCCGACTTCGTCGCGCAGTGGCGGGCCCTGAACGGCAAGGACTCGGCGTACTGGACGGCCCGCAACGCCGGGTACGACCGGATCGAGAAGATCGAGCGGGGCGCCAGCGACCTGGAGGTCAAGGTCACCTTCGCCAAGACCTACACCGACTGGCGCTCCCTGTTCAGCCCGCTCTACCCCAAGCAGGTCACCGGCAGCCCCGAGGCCTTCAACGAAGGCGCGCGCGGCGCCCTCAAGGTCACCGCGGGCCCCTTCAACCTCGGCGCCATCGACAAGAAGACCGGCACCGCGGCCCTCTCGCGCAACCCGCGCTGGTGGGGCCGGCCCGCCAAGCTCGACTCCCTCGTGCTGACCGCCGTCCCCCGCGCCGAGCGGGCCGCCGCGCTCGCGGCGGGCAAGCTGGACCTGGCCGAGATCGACCGCGGCGGCGCCGAGCGCATCGCCCTCGCGCACCGCGACGCCGCACAGCAGAACGGCGCCCCCGCCCACGGCCCCGGCGCCTCGGTGACCGCCGCCCAGGCCACGCTCTCCTGGGCGGTCGCCTTCGGCGCCGACGAGGGCAGGGCCAAGGACGAGCAGGAGACGCGCAAGAAGAACGCCGAGGCCGCCGCCACGTACGCCGCCCAGCAGAAGGCCCTGCGCGCCTTCGCCGTGCGCAAGTCCCTGCAGCCCGCCTACACCCAGCTCGCGCTGAACGGCACCTCCGGGCCGCTCGCCGACGAGCGGGTCCGCCGGGCGGTGGCCCGCGCCCTGGACCGCCAGGCCCTCACCGACATCGTGCTCAAGCCGCTGGGCCTGCCCGCGAAGCCGGTCGGCAGCCACCTGGCGCTGGCCGGGCAGCGCGCGTACGCCGACAACAGCGACGCCCTCGGCGGCCAGGACACCCAGGCCGCCCAGGCCCTCCTCGCCGACGCGGGATGGCGCAAGGGCGGCAAGCTCTCGGACCCCGTGGGCGCCAAGGCGGGCTCCGAGAGCGACAAGAAGGACGACGGGAAGACCCCCGCCCGCCCGGCCGGCGCCGCCACGGCCCCTGCCGCCGCCGCCGAAGGTGACGGCACCGGCAACGACGGCCTGTACATCGTGGGCGAGGACGACCGCAACGGCGCCCGCCCGCCCGCGGCCCTGAACCCCGCCTCGCGCCCGGCCCCGCTGCCGGGCCTGCGCCCCGGCGACCGCCCGGCCCGCCCGGGCGAGGAGGGCGCCCAGCGGCCCGAGGGTCCGGTCGAGCAGCGCGCGGGCGGCGCCCCCGAGGGCGAGTACCGCTACGCCCCCGACGGGGAGGTCGTCGACGCCGACCGCTTCGCCTCCGGGGAGCGGGAGGTCTCGCCGGTGCTGGCGCCCGTACCGCTGGCCGAGCAGCAGCGGGCCGCGCTCCTGTCCCAGGCCACGCTCCTCGCCCGGGCGGCCGCGGTCGACGACGGCAAGCGCAACCCGTCCCTGGACGCCGAGGCGGCGCCCGCCGAGGAGCCGGGCGAGGGCAAGGCCACTCCGGCTCCCGCCCCCGCCAAGCACGTCCGTACTTCCGGCGCCATGCTCGCCAAGGACGGCAAGCCGCTGACGCTGCGCTTCGTCCTGCCGTCGGGCCCCGGATCCGAGGCCCTGCGCTCGGTCGGGGAGCGGATCTCCCAGATGCTCCAGAAGATCGGCATCAGCACCGAGCTGACCAAGGTCGCCGACGAGAGCTTCTTCAAGGACCACATCGCCTCGGGCCAGTACGACCTGGCCCTGTACTCGTGGCCCGCGACCGCCTTCCCCGCCACGGACGCCCGGCCGATCTTCGCCAAGCCCTCGCCCGCCGCCGACGGCTCGCTGCTGGTCGAGCAGAACTACACCCGGGTCGGCACCGACCGCATCGACCAGCTGTTCGACCAGGCGCTCGGCGAGCTGGACGAGGACCAGTCCCGCGACCTGATGCGCAAGGCGGACGCCCGGATCTGGGCCGTCGCCGGTTCCATCCCGCTCTACCAGCGCCCCGACCTGGTGGCCGTCAAGCCCGCCCTGGTCAACGCGGGCGCCTTCGGTCTCGGCGCCCCGAAGTACCAGGACATCGGCTGGCTGAAGTCGGCGGCGGAGCTGAAGGCGGCGAAGGAAAAGGCCGCCAAGAAAGGCTGATCGCGGGCCGAAGGCCGGGTGAACAAGCTCAGAAGTGACTCAAGTCCCTTGCCCGCCGGAGCACCGGCGGGCAAGGTCGTGCATAGCCATTGACCCGCATGAACACGGGCCGGGACCCCCCACCCCATCCCCGGCCGGCCGCGCTCCGCGGCACCCTTCCGCTCAGCCCTCCGGCCTCTTGACAGACCCCCCGGCGTGCAGTTCCCGCCACGCAACGTACGATGGGGTAAGGCCGTGGCAGGTTTTTCCGCCCGGCGGGCGCGCGTGCCGGACCGTACGCGACGCCATCCACGATTCCGGGAGAAGCGCCGCCAGTATGACCACGCGCCACGACATTCGTAATGTAGCCATCGTCGCCCACGTCGACCATGGCAAGACGACCCTCGTCGACGCCATGCTGAAGCAGGCAGGTGCCTTCGCCGCCCACCAGCACCTCGACGACCGCATGATGGACTCGAACGACCTGGAGCGCGAGAAGGGCATCACCATTCTCGCGAAGAACACCGCGGTCAAGTACCACCCGAAGGAGGGTGGCGCGCCGATCACGATCAACATCATCGACACCCCGGGCCACGCCGACTTCGGTGGCGAGGTCGAGCGCGGTCTGTCGATGGTGGACGCGGTCGTCCTCCTCGTCGACGCGTCCGAGGGCCCGCTGCCGCAGACGCGCTTCGTGCTCCGCAAGGCGCTGCAGGCGAAGATGCCCGTCATCCTCTGCATCAACAAGACCGACCGTCCCGACTCCCGGATCGACGAGGTCGTCAACGAGACGTACGACCTCTTCCTGGACCTGGACGCCACCGAGGAGCAGATCGAGTTCCCGATCGTCTACGCCTGCGCGCGTGACGGCGTGGCCTCGCTGACCAAGCCGGAGGACGGCACCGTCCCGGCCGACAGCGACAACCTGGAGCCGTTCTTCTCCACCATCCTGTCGACCGTCCCGGCCCCCGAGTACGACGAGGACGCCCCGCTGCAGGCGCACGTCACCAACCTGGACGCCGACAACTTCCTCGGCCGCATCGCGCTGCTCCGCGTCGAGCAGGGCGAGCTGCGCAAGGGCCAGACGGTCGCCTGGATGAAGCGCGACGGTTCGATGTCGAACGTCCGCATCACCGAGCTGCTCATGACCGAGGCGCTCACCCGCAAGCCCGCCGAGGTGGCGGGCCCGGGTGACATCTGCGCGGTCGCGGGTATCCCCGACATCATGATCGGCGAGACCCTGGCCGACCCGGAGAACCCGATCGCGCTGCCGCTCATCACGGTCGACGAGCCGGCGATCTCCATGACCATCGGTACGAACACCTCCCCGATGGTCGGCCGCGGCGGCAGCGGCAAGGGCGCGGACGCCAAGTCCGCGGTCAAGGACCGCAAGGTCACCGCCCGTCAGGTCAAGGACCGTCTGGACCGCGAGCTGATCGGTAACGTCTCGCTCCGCGTCCTGGACACCGAGCGCCCCGACGCCTGGGAGGTGCAGGGCCGCGGTGAGCTGGCGCTGGCCATCCTGGTCGAGCAGATGCGCCGCGAGGGCTTCGAGCTGACCATCGGCAAGCCGCAGGTCGTCACCCAGCTCGTCGACGGCAAGGTGCACGAGCCGGTCGAGCGCATGACCATCGACGTCCCCGAGGAGCACATGGGCGCGGTCACGCAGCTCATGGGCGTCCGCAAGGGCCGTATGGACAACATGTCGAACCACGGCTCCGGCTGGGTCCGCATGGAGTTCGTCGTGCCGTCGCGAGGCCTCATCGGCTTCCGTACGGAGTTCCTCACCAACACCCGTGGTACGGGCATCGCGCACTCGATCCACGAGGGCCTGGAGCCGTGGTTCGGCGAGTTGAAGACCCGTAACAACGGCTCCCTGGTCGCCGACCGCGCCGGTTCGGTCACGCCGTTCGCGATGATCAACCTGCAGGAGCGCGGCGTGCTGTTCACCGCCCCCGGCACCGAGGTGTACGAGGGCATGATCATCGGCGAGAACTCGCGCGCCGACGACATGGACGTGAACATCACCAAGGAGAAGAAGCTCACCAACATGCGTGCGGCTTCCGCGGACAACACGGAGAACGTGGTGCCCCCGCGCAACCTGTCGCTGGAGCAGTCCCTGGAGTTCTGCCGCGACGACGAGTGCGTCGAGGTGACCCCGGAGGCCGTCCGCATCCGTAAGGTCGTTCTGGACCAGAAGGAGCGCGGTCGTACGTCTTCGCGCGCCAAGCGCTAGTTGCCGCGAGCGTCACATTTTGCGAGTCGGCCCCTTCGCCACGGTCTCCGTGGTAGAGGGGCCGTTCGCTTTTGTCAACCGGATTATCTCGTTCAGGTGTCCGTATATCGGGCATCACGCTCCGGAAGCCGTACTAACCGTCCGTTTCGCGGGTGTCTGTCTAGGCTCAGTTTGTCCGTATATCGGGCTCCTGACCTGTAGTGATGTTGTCAAAACGAGACCCTTTAGGTGTGGTTTACGGGTCGGTCGTACCTAATAGTTGGCACCAAGCTCGGGTCAATGGGTCACGCACTGTGGGGAGTGTCGACTCACGAGCACACTGTGGGTAACTCATCGCGTCATCGCTGTCAGGGGTGTCAGCGTGCGATCGAGTGCCCCGTCTTGTAGTGACAAGTGGACTCATGAGGAGGAAACCCATGCGTGGTGCCAAGAGCGCCAAGTGGGTCGCGGGCGCGGCAATCATTGCCCTCGCCGCGACTGCCTGCGGTGGTGGCGGGGACAAGAAGGATGCGGGTGCTGGCGGCGGTACGTTCCGCCTCGGTATCACCGAGCCCGTGGCGATCGACCCGTACAACGCCCAGGAGTCTGAGGGCTCCCTGGTCGCGCACAACCTCTTCACCGGCCTGTACAGCGCCACCCCGGACGGCAAGCTGAAGCCGGCTCTGGCCGAATCGTTCACCACGAGCGACGACGGCAAGACCTGGACCTTCAAGCTGAAGGCCGGCACCAAGTTCTCCAACGGCGAGCCGGTTGACGCCGAGGCGTTCATCCGCGGCTGGACGCGCACCGTCTCGAAGGCCTCGGCCTCCGACGTGGCGTACCCGATGGACGGAATCGTCGGTTACAAGGAGCTGAACGGCGGCACCAGCGACAAGTTCGCCGGTCTGTCCGCTCCGGACGCCAACACGCTGAAGGTCGAGCTGTCCGCGGCTGACTTCGAGTTCGACAAGAAGACCGTTCACACCGTCTTCAGCCCCGTTCCGAAGGTCGCCGGCGCCGCCAACAACAAGGCGTACAACGACGCTCCCATCGGCAACGGCCCCTTCAAGATGGAGGGTTCGTGGCAGCACAACAAGTCCATCACCATGGTCCGTAACGACGACTACGGCCTGGAGAAGGCGAAGCTCGGCAAGGTTGAGATCTCGATCCTCAACTCGGCCAACGCCGCCACCCTCGAGTACCAGGGTTACCAGTCGGGCACCTTCGACTGGGCGCGTATGCCCACGCCGCAGCTGCCGGTCGCCAAGGCCAAGTACGCGGCGAAGAAGCAGTGGATCGAAGCCGACACCTCGGGTATCAACTACCTGGTCGTCTTCAACCAGAACGCGCCGATGAACAACGTCGACGCGCGCAAGGCCATCTCTTACGCGATCGACCGCGAGGCCATCGCCAAGGGTGTCTTCCAGGGCATGCAGAAGCCCGCCACCTCGGTGCTCCCGCCGTCGTTCGCGGACACCTACACGAACAACCTCTGCACCTCCTGCGTCAAGCAGGACCCGGCCAAGGCCAAGGAGCTCGCGGCCAAGGGCGGCCTGAAGCCGGGCACCGTCCTGGACTTCGGCTACAACACCGGTGGCGGCCACGAAGAGTGGGTCCAGGCCATCGCGCAGCAGCTGAAGGACGTCCTCGGCCTCGAGGTCAAGCTGAACGGCAAGCCGTTCAAGGAGGCCCTGGCGCAGCAGCAGGACAAGGCGACCGCGGGCATCTGGCGTTCGGCGTGGGGCGCGGACTACCCGACCCCGGACAACTTCCTGTTCCCGCTGCTCGACTCCGGCTCGATCAACGAGGACCCGGCGACGGGCAAGGCCCAGGGTGACAACCGCGGGCGCTACAACAACCCGAAGTTCGACGAGCTGATCACCAAGGCTCGCGCCACCAAGGACCCCGCTGCTCGCGCCGCGGTGTACAAGGAGGCCGAGAAGATCGCTGTCGAGGACGACCAGGCGCTCATCCCGACCTGGAAGCGCACGCAGTACCGTCTCGCCAACACGGACAAGTTCGCCAACATGAACATGGACTTCTTCGAGGACCCGAACCTCGCCGAGATCTCCGCCAAGTAGGCGCACTTCTTCACCAGTAGGTAGGCGAAGGCTGTGGGGGCCGGAGTAACTTCTTCGGTCTCCACGGCCTTCGCTCAGTCCCGGGCGCACCCCTCATCTCTCCCGTTCCGCGCCCGGATGCGGCCAATCTCCCGATCGGATGATGCCGCCAACCCCCACGCTCAGCATGTGAAGGAGGCATCGTGGGCAGATATGTGATCCGGCGACTGGGACAGATGGTGGTCGTCCTCTTCGGTGCGACGATCGTTCTCTTTGGCTGTCTCTTCGTGCTCCCGGGCGACCCGGTGGGTTCGCTCGGCGGTGACAAGGCCCGCGACCCGGCGGTGGTCGAAGCACTCCGAGAGCGTTACGGCCTCAACGACCCGCTCCCGGTCCAGTACGGCAACTTCGTCAAGAACCTCGCGCAGGGCGACCTCGGTGAGGACTTCACCCAGCGGCGCCCCGTGACCGAGGTGCTGCAGCCCAAGCTCGTGAACACCGCCGAGCTCGCGGTGGCGGCCATCGTCCTCGACATCGCGATCGGCCTGTTCGCCGGCCTGATCGCCGCGCTGTTCAGATACTCCTTCTGGGACGTACTGATCACGCTCCTCACCACCATGGCCGTCGGCTTCCCGTCCTTCGTGATCGGCATGGTGTTCCAGAAGGTCTTCGTGGTCCAGCTCGACTGGGTCCCGCTGATCTCGGACGGCACGATGAAGTCGCTGATCCTTCCTGCCCTCACGCTGGCGATCCTCGACGCGGCGCTCGTGGCGAGGCTCATGCGCGGCACCATGCTGGAGGTGCTGCGGGCCGACTACGTCAAGACGGCCGTGGCCAAGGGTCTGCCGCGCCGGACCGTGCTCCTCAAGCACGTCATGCGGAACTCGATCATCCCGGTCGTCACGTACCTGGGTATCTCCTTCGGCGGACTGCTCGGTGGCGCACTCATCACCGAGGCGATCTTCAACTGGGACGGCATCGGCCTCGCGCTGGTGACGGCGGTTCAGCAGCAGAACAACCCGATCATCATCGGCGTGGTGACCTTCGGCGTCGCCGTGTTCGTGCTGCTCAACCTTCTCGTCGACCTCTTGTACGCGGTCCTCGACCCCCGCATCCGTCTCGCCTGATCCCAGGCAGCCCGTTCTAGGAGTCATACCCATGACCGAGCTCACCAAGAGCGAATCGGTGGCTGGGGACGCGACCGCTGCGGCGGGAGGCGCGAAGGCCGTCGAGGCCGAACCCGCCATCGCCCGCGTCACCCAGTGGGGCGAGATCCGCCACCGCTTTCTCGCCAACAAGCTGGCCGTCGTCGGCCTCGCCCTGGTCCTCGGCCTGTTCGCCGTCGCGATCTTCGCGCCGCTGATCGCGCCGCACGACCCGATGGCGCAGGACCTGACCAACACCCTGCAGACGCCGGGTGGCGAGCACCTGCTCGGTACGGACGCCCTCGGCCGCGACCAGCTCTCGCGCATCATCTACGGCAGCCGCATCGCGGTCGAGGTGGGTCTCGCGTCGATCTTCCTGGCCTGCGCGATCGGCGTCGTCATCGGAGCCCTGGCCGGCTACTTCGGCCGCGCCACCGACTCGGTGCTGATGCGCATAGCCGACGTCTTCTTCGCCTTCCCGCTGCTCATCGGCGCCATCGTCATCATCATCGCGATGGGCCGTGGCGTGATGCCGGTGATCATCTCGCTGGCCATCTTCTCCTGGCCGACGGTCGCCCGTCTGCTGCGCAGCTCGATCCTGTCGGTCCGTGAGGCCGACTACGTGCTGGCCGCTCGCGCCCTCGGCGCGGACACCCGGCGGATCATCGTCCGGCACATCCTTCCCAACTCCATCGCCGCCGTTATGGCGTACGCCGCGTTCAGCGTCGGCGGAGCCATCGTGGCCGAGGCCTCGCTGTCCTTCCTGGGCGTCGGCGTCAGCCCCGAGATCCCCGAGTGGGGCAACATGCTCGCCGGTGCCAAGGACTTCATGGGCGTCAAGGACTACCTGTGGACGTACCCCAGCATCGCGATCGTGCTGACGGTTCTTGGCTTCGTTTTCGTCGGTGACGGGCTCCGCGACGCCCTCGACCCGAAGCTGCGCTAGAAGGGCGGCACCACAATGACTACTTCCAGTGTCACCGCAGAAGTGCCCCACCAGAGGGCATCGGACGCCGATGTGCCCGTGCTCGAAGTGCGCGACCTGCACGTCGAGTTCAAGACCCGCGAAGGCGTGGTCAAGGCCGTCAACGGCGTCAACTACAGCGTCTCCTCAGGTGAGACGCTGGCCGTCCTCGGCGAGTCCGGTTCCGGCAAGTCCGTGACCGCACAGGCCATCATGGGCATCCTCGACTCGCCCCCCGGGCGGGTCTCCCAGGGTGAGATCCTCTTCAAGGGCCAGGACATTCTGCAGCTCCCGGAGAGCGAGCGGCGCAAGCTGCGCGGCCCGAAGATGGCGATGATCTTCCAGGACGCGCTCTCCGCGCTGAACCCGGTGTACTCCGTCGGCAACCAGCTGGGCGAGATGTTCCGCGTCCACCAGGGCATGTCGAAGAAGGACGCCAAGGCCAAGGCCATCGAGCTGATGGAGCGGGTGAAGATCCCGGCTGCCCGTAGCCGCGTCAACGACTACCCGCACCAGTTCTCGGGCGGTATGCGCCAGCGCATCATGATCGCGATGGCGCTCGCCCTGGAGCCCGACCTGATCATCGCGGACGAGCCCACCACGGCGCTCGACGTGACGGTCCAGGCCCAGGTCATGGACCTGCTGGCCGACCTGCAGCGCGAGTACAACATGGGTCTGATCCTGATCACCCACGACCTCGGCGTGGTCGCCGACGTCGCGGACAAGATCGCCGTGATGTACGCGGGCCGCATCGTCGAGCAGGCTCCGGTCCACGAGCTGTACGGGCGCCCCGCGCACCCGTACACCCGCGGCCTGCTGGACTCGATCCCGCGCCTGGACCAAAAGGGCGAAGAGCTCTACGCGATCAAGGGGCTGCCGCCCAACCTGCTCAAGATCCCGACGGGCTGCGCCTTCAACCCGCGCTGCCCCAAGGCGCAGGACATCTGCCGCACCGACGTCCCGGCCCTGCTGCCGGTGACCGAGCGCGACGGCATCGAACTGGTCGGCCGCGGCAGCGCCTGCCACTTCTGGGAGGAGCAGATCCATGGCTGAGCTGAGCAAGAAGGACGACGCCGTGGACGATGCCACCCCGAGCCTGGCCGAGGTCGACGCCGTCGACGTGGCGTCCGAGGAAGCGGCCCTGGAGGCCATCGCGGCCCCCGTGGACCGTGGCGAGCCGATCCTGCAGGTGCGCAACCTGGTCAAGCACTTCCCGCTGACCCAGGGCATCCTCTTCAAGAAGCAGATCGGCGCCGTCCGCGCGGTCGACGGGATCTCCTTCGACCTCCACCAGGGCGAGACCCTCGGCATCGTCGGCGAGTCGGGCTGCGGCAAGTCGACCGTCGCCAAGCTGCTGATGCTGCTGGAGACGGCCACGTCCGGCGAGGTGTTCTACAAGGGCACGGACATCACCAAGCTGTCGGGGAAGGCCCTCAAGGTCGTCCGCCGCAACATCCAGATGGTGTTCCAGGACCCGTACACCTCGCTGAACCCGCGCATGACGGTCGGCGACATCATCGGCGAGCCCTTCGAGATCCACCCCGAGGTGGCTCCCAAGGGCGACCGGCGCCGCAAGGTCCAGGAGCTCCTGGACGTCGTGGGCCTGAACCCGGAGTACATCAACCGGTACCCGCACCAGTTCTCCGGCGGTCAGCGCCAGCGCATCGGCATCGCCCGCGGCCTCGCGCTCAACCCGGAGATCATCATCTGCGACGAGCCCGTCTCGGCGCTCGACGTGTCGGTGCAGGCGCAGGTCATCAACCTGATGGCGAAGCTGCAGGACGAGTTCAACCTCTCCTACATCTTCATCGCGCACGACCTGTCGATCGTCCGGCACATCTCGGACCGCGTGGGCGTGATGTACCTGGGCAAGATGGCGGAGATCGGCAGCGACAAGCAGATCTACGACCACCCGACCCACCCGTACACGCAGGCGCTGCTCTCCGCCGTGCCGGTGCCGGACCCGACGGCCCGCGAGGGCCGCGACCGGATCATCCTGTCGGGCGAGATCCCCTCCCCGGCCAACCCGCCGTCGGGCTGCCGCTTCCGCACCCGCTGCTGGAAGGCCGAGGACAAGTGCTCCAGCGAGGAGCCCCTCCTCGCGATCCCGGAGCGCTTCAAGGGCCAGGAGACCCTGGCCGCGCACGAGTCCGCGTGCCACTTCGCCGAGGAGAAGGCCGTCCTGGCCGTCTGACCCCGGCGTGACGAGCGCCCGGGACCGGTTCACCACCGGTTCCGGGCGCTTTCGCGTTCCCCGGGCCCGGGCCGCGCGCGGTCTCCCCCGACAGGGAAAACCGCGTTGCGCGCGGGCGGCCGCTCCCTCGAGAGTGGAGCGATGCTGACCGTACGCCCCGCAGGGCCCGGAGACGCCGGTGACATCTGCGCACTGCTGAACACCATCGACCGGATCGAGACCGGCAGGCCGGAGACCGATCTGCGCATGGTCGAGGCCGACCTGAACCACCCCGACGTGGACCTGGCCACCGACTCCTGGCTCGCCTTCGAGGACCGCAGGCTCGTCGCCTACGCGCTGCTCTGGGCGGACTCGGGACCGGGCAGGGTCGATTCCGACCACTACGTCCTGCCCGACCGGCAGGCCGCCGGAGCCCGGCTGCTGGAACTGATGGAAGCGCGGGCCCGGGAGATGGCCGCCGGGGCGCCCGGCGCCCGGCTGCGGCTCCAGCTCAACGTCCGGCCGACCCTGGACCTCGACCTGATCACCGGATACGGCTGGCGGCCCGTGCGCCGCTACCAGGTGATGACCCTGGACCTCACCGCGGGCCCGCCGCCCGCTCCCGAGCCGCCCGCCGGGCTCTCCGGGCTGACCCTGCGCGACTGCGCCGCCGACCCGGCCGACCCCCGCCGGGCCCACGCCCTGATCGAGGAGACCTTCGCCGCGCACTTCGGCCACGTGGACCGAGCGTACGAGACCTGGCTGGACCACCTCGACGCCCGCGACCTGGACTGGTCCCTGGTGTGGATCGCGAGCCTGCCCGCGCTGGGCGACGTAGGCGTCCTGCTGACCCGCGACGACCGTACGGCCATGGGATGGCTCAGCCACATCGGCGTACGGGCGGACCAGCGCGGCCGCGGGATCGGCGGCCACCTGCTGCGCCACGGCTTCGCCGTCTACGCGGCGCGCGGCCGCGACACCGTCGGCCTCGGCGTCGACATCGCCAACGAGACCGGCGCCCTCGGGCTGTACGAACGCCACGGCATGGGCGTGCGCTACGCCGTGGACACCTGGGAACTGCCCCTGCGCTGAGCGTCCGTCCACTCGCACGGGTGACAGGCGTCCCCCGGGCGTGCCCAATCGGGCGCGCTTGGAGTGCGCGGACCCGCACGTGGGGTCACATTGGGTCTCCAGCGAGTCTCGGGAGCCCAAGGAGGCACTCCATGCGCGGAGCCACCCACGCCAAGTGGGCCGCTTGTGCGGTCGCCGTCGCCCTCACGGCGACGGCTTGCGGCGGCGGAAGCGACAGCGGCGACGGCGGTGGTGCCGGCATCATCAGCTCCTCCTGGGGCGACCCGCAGAATCCCCTGGAGCCCGCCAACACCAACGAGGTGCAGGGCGGCAAGGTCCTCGACATGCTCTTCCGGGGCCTCAAGCGCTACGACCCGAAGACCGGCGAGGCGAGGAACATGCTCGCCGAGAAGATCGAGACGACCGACAGCCAGAACTTCACGATCACGCTGAAGGACGGCTGGAAGTTCAGCAACGACGAGCCGGTCACCGCCCAGTCCTTCGTGGACGCCTGGAACTACGGCGCGGACGTGCGCAACAAGCAGAACAACTCGCCCTTCTTCAAGGACATCGTCGGCTACGCCGACCTGCACCCGGCATCCGGCGACCCCAAGACCAAGACGATGTCCGGCCTGGTCGTCAAGGACGCCAAGACCTTCACGGTCGCCCTCAAGGAGAAGTTCTCCACCTGGCCCGACACCCTCGGCTACCAGGCCTTCTCCCCGCTGCCGAAGGCCTTCTTCACCGACCACGCGGGCTGGCTGAACAAGCCCGTCGGCAACGGCCCGTACACGGTGGACTCCTACACCAAGGGCACGGCGATCAAGATGCGCAAGTGGGACGGGTACACGGGGGCGGACAAGGCGCAGAACGGCGGTGTGGACCTCAAGGTCTACACCGACAACAACACCGCCTACACGGACCTGATCTCCGGCAACCTCGACCTCGTCGACGACGTGCCGGCGCAGCAGCTGAAGAACGTCAAGAAGGACCTGGGCGACCGGTACATCAACCAGCCCGCGCTGATCATCCAGACGCTGACCTTCCCGCTGTACGACCCCGCCTGGGGCAAGCCGGGCATGGAGAAGGTCCGCCGCGGCGTCTCGATGGCGATCAACCGCGAAGAGATCACCAAGCAGATCTTCCAGGGCACCCGCACCCCCGCCAAGGACTGGACCTCCGCGGCCCTCGGCGACAAGGGCGGCTACTCCGCCACCGCGTGCGGCGACGGCTGCACGTTCGACCCCGCGCAGGCCAAGAAGCTCATCGAGGAGGGCGGCGGCCTGCCCGGCGGGAAGATCACGCTCACCTCGAACGTGGACACCGGCTCGCACCGCGAGTGGATGGACGCCGTCTGCAACAGCGTCAACAACGCGCTGGGCAAAGGCGCGGTCTGCACGGTCAACCCGGTCGGCACCTTCGCGGACTTCCGCAACCAGCAGAGCGCCTTCAAGCTGACCGGCCCCTTCCGCTCCGGCTGGCAGGCCGACTACCCGCTGATCCAGAACTTCCTGGAGCCGCTGTACTACACGGACGCCTCCTCCAACTACGGGAAGTTCAACAACAAGGACTTCGACAAGCTGATCGACGACGCGAACCAGCAGAGCGACACGGCCAAGGCCACGGCCACCTTCCAGGACGCCGAGAAGATCCTCGCCGAGCAGATGCCGTCCATCCCGCTCTGGTACCAGAACGGCAGCGCGGGCTACTCGGAGCGCGTCTCGAACGTCGCCCTCAACCAGTTCAGCGTGCCCGTCTACGACCAGATCAAGGTCAGCTGACGTCCCCCACCAGAGCCCGGGCCTGCCGCCACCACCGTCACCATCAGTGATCCGGTGGCGGCAGTCCCGCCGACACCCTGGAGGCCTCCATGGGACGGTATGTGATCCGGCGGCTGCTCCAGATGATCCCGGTGTTCATCGGCAGTACGTTCCTGATCTTCTTCATGGTCTACGCGCTCGGTGACCCCGTCGCGGCGCTCTTCGGCGACAAGGCCCCCGACCCGGCCACCGCCGCGCGCATCCGCAAGGACCTCTTCCTCGACCAGCCCCTGTGGAAGCAGTACCTCCACTACATGGGCCAGATCTTCCGGGGCGACTTCGGCACCGCCTTCAACGGGCAGAAGGTCACGTCCCTGATGTCCACGGCCTTCCCGGTCACCCTGCGCCTGACCGTCGTCGCGATCGTCATCGAGGTCCTCGTCGGCATCACCCTGGGCGTGGTCAGCGGCCTGCGCCGGGGCAAGGCCATCGACCACACCCTGCTGGTGCTCACCCTGGTCGTCATCTCGGTGCCGACCTTCGTGACCGGGTACCTGCTCCAGTTCCTCCTCGGCGTGAAGTGGGGCTGGGTCCGGCCCACGGTCTCCCCGGACGCCCCCTTCAACGAGCTGATCCTGCCCGGCATCGTGCTCGCCCTGGTCTCCCTCGCCTACGTCACCCGGCTCTCGCGCACCTCGATCGCCGAGAACGTCAAGGCCGACTACGTGCGCACCGCGGTCGCCAAGGGCCTGCCCCGCGGCCGGGTCATCACCCGCCACCTGCTGCGCAATTCGCTCATCCCCGTGGTCACCTTCATCGGCACCGACATCGGCGCCCTGATGGGCGGGGCGATCGTCACCGAGCGCATCTTCAACATCCACGGCGTCGGCTACCAGCTCTACCAGGGGATCCTGCGCAACAACGCCCCCACGGTCGTCGGCTTCGTGACCATCCTCGTCATCGTCTTCCTGCTGGCGAACCTGCTCGTCGACCTGCTCTACGCGGTCCTGGACCCGAGGATCCGTTATGCCTGAGCCCGAGCGCGAGCCCGAGCGCTACGACCCGCTGCGACCCGGAGCGGGGGAGGCGATCGCACCCACCGGCCAGGGAGGAGCCATGGATCTCGCCCTGGAGGAGGCGGAGAGCCTGGAGAAGCCGCTGGGCGGCGGACCGGGGGTCACCGGCCCCCAGGACAAGGCGCGTTCGCTGTGGTCCGACGCCTGGCAGCAGCTGCGCCGCAACCCCGTCTTCATCGTCTCCGCGCTGCTCATCCTCTTCCTCGTCGTCATCGCGATCTGGCCCCAGCTGATCGCGAGCGGCGACCCGCTCCGGTGCGACCTGTCCAAGTCCCAGCAGGGCCCGGCCCCCGGCCACCCCTTCGGCTTCGACACCCAGGGCTGCGACGTCTACACCCGTACCGTGTACGGCGCGCGCGCCTCCATCACCGTCGGCGTCTGCGCCACTCTCGGCGCCGCCCTCCTCGGCTCGCTCCTCGGCGGCCTGGCCGGCTTCTTCGGCGGCTGGGGCGACGCGCTGCTTTCCCGGGTCGCGGACATCTTCTTCGGCATCCCGGTCGTCCTCGGCGGCCTGGTCTTCCTCTCCGTGGTCACCAGCACCACGGTCTGGCCGGTGGTCGGCTTCATCGTGCTCCTCGGCTGGCCGCAGATCGCCCGCATCGCCCGCGGCTCGGTCATCACCGCCAAGCAGAACGACTACGTCCAGGCCGCCCGCGCGCTCGGCGCGAGCAACAGCCGGATGATGCTGCGGCACGTGGCGCCCAACGCGATCGCCCCGGTCATCGTCGTGGCGACCATCGCCCTGGGCACCTACATCGCCCTGGAGGCCACCCTGTCCTTCCTCGGCGTGGGCCTGCGCCCGCCCACGGTCTCCTGGGGCATCGACATCTCCAACGCCGCCTCGCAGATCCGCAACGCCCCGCACATGCTGCTCTACCCGGCGGGGGCGCTGAGCCTGACCGTGCTCGCCTTCATCATGCTCGGCGACGCGGTGCGCGACGCCCTCGACCCCAAGCTGCGCTGAGGAGTGGGCACCATGCTGCTCGAAGTCCGCGACCTCCATGTGGAGTTCCGTACCCGGGACGGGGTCGCCAAGGCGGTCAACGGCGTCACCTACTCGGTGGCGGAGGGCGAGACCCTCGCCGTGCTCGGCGAGTCGGGCTCCGGCAAGTCCGTGACCGCGCAGGCCGTCATGGGGATCCTCGACATGCCCCCCGGGCGGATCGCGGGCGGCGAGATCCTCTTCAAGGGCCAGGACCTGCTGACCATAAAGGAGGACGCCCGCCGCAAGATCCGGGGCGCCGACATGGCGATGATCTTCCAGGACGCGCTGTCCTCGCTGAACCCGGTGCTGAGCGTCGGCGCCCAGCTGGGCGAGATGTACGAGGTGCACCGCGGGATGTCCCGCAAGGACGCCCGCGCCAAGGCGGTCGAACTCATGGACCGGGTCAAGATCCCCGCCGCCAAGGAGCGGGTGGGGGACTACCCGCACCAGTTCTCCGGCGGCATGCGCCAGCGCATCATGATCGCGATGGCGATGGCCCTGGAGCCCTCGCTGATCATCGCGGACGAGCCGACCACCGCCCTCGACGTCACCGTCCAGGCCCAGGTCATGGACCTGCTCGCGGAGCTCCAGCGCGAGCTGAACATGGGCCTCATCCTGATCACCCACGACCTGGGCGTGGTCGCGGACGTCGCCGACAAGATCGCCGTGATGTACGCGGGCCGGATCGTCGAGTCCGCCCCGGTGCACGAGATCTACAAGAGCCCCGCCCACCCCTACACCCGCGGCCTGCTCGACTCCATCCCGCGTCTGGACCAGAAGGGCCAGGAGCTGTACGCGATCAAGGGCCTGCCGCCCAACCTGCTGGCCATCCCGCCCGGCTGCGCCTTCAACCCGCGCTGCCCGATGGCGCAGAGCGTCTGCCGCGCCGAGGTGCCGCCGCTGGCGACGGTCGCCGAGGACCGGGCGAGCGCGTGCTTCTTCTGGAAGGAGTGCCTCGGTGCCTGACGCGATCCTCGAAGTCACCGACCTGGTCAAGCACTACCCGCTGACCCAGGGCATCCTCTTCAAGAAGCAGGTCGGCGCGGTCAAGGCGGTCGACGGGGTCTCCTTCTCCCTGACCCGGGGCGAGACCCTCGGCATCGTCGGCGAGTCCGGCTGCGGCAAGTCGACGGTCGCCAGGATGCTGGTCAACCTGGAGCGGCCGACGGCGGGCGCGATCTCGTACAAGGGCGAGGACATCACGAGGTTGTCGGGCAGGTCCCTCAAGGCCGTCCGGCGCAACATCCAGATGGTGTTCCAGGACCCGTACACCTCGCTGAACCCGCGCATGACGGTCGGCGACATCATCGGCGAGCCGTACGAGATCCACCCCGAGGTGGCTCCCAAGGGCGACCGGCGCCGCAAGGTCCAGGAACTCCTGGACGTGGTCGGCCTGAATCCCGAGTACATCAACCGCTATCCGCACCAGTTCTCCGGCGGCCAGCGTCAGCGCATCGGCATCGCCCGCGGGCTGGCCCTGCGGCCCGAGATCATCGTGGCGGACGAGCCGGTGTCCGCGCTGGACGTCTCGGTGCAGGCGCAGGTGGTCAATCTGCTGGAGCGGCTGCAGGACGAATTCGAGCTGTCGTACGTGTTCATCGCGCACGATCTGTCGATCGTCCGGCACATCTCCGACCGGGTGGGCGTGATGTACCTCGGCCGAATGGTGGAGGTCGGCACGGACACCGAGATCTACGACCACCCGACCCACCCGTACACCCAGGCGCTGCTCTCCGCCGTCCCCGTCCCGGACCCGGAGGCCCGCAAGCACCGGGAGCGGATCATCCTCTCCGGGGACGTGCCCTCACCGGCCAACCCGCCCTCGGGCTGCCGCTTCCGGACCCGCTGCTGGAAGGCCGAGAACCGGTGCGCGCAGGAGGTTCCGCTGCTGGCGGTCCCGCTGGAGTTCCGCGCCGCGGGCGGCCCCGCGGCCCACCCGTCGGCCTGTCACTTCGCGGCGGAGAAGCCGCTGACCCGGCCCGCGCCCGAGTCCCGGCCGGCGCCCCCGCCCACGTTCCCGCCCGGGCACCCGCCCGCGGATTCACCCGAGCCCCCGCCCGCGGATCCGCCGTCGCTGGAGAAGGGGTAGGGGTAGGGGTAGGGGTAGGGGTAGGGCGCCACCGGAAGGAGCGGAACAGAGGAGGAACAGAAGGGGAATTCTGTTCGGCGCGCATTTCCTCCGCGCGCATTTCGCGCGCGCTTTCCCGGAGCGTTTCCCGTCCCTCCCGGAAGAATCGATTCCTCTTTTGTTCGCCGTAGGCGATCGCGGCCCGCGACAAGGTGGCGATATCGCCCGCGACCCCCACAACCGGCTTAACATGGAAGCAACTTGACCGTCTCGGCGACGAGATCCGGACGGGGGAATCTGGTCGCCGTACGGTCCGTGCGGGTGCCGTCAGCCGTCCGGCGGGGTGGGAGCCCCGCCGGACGGTCGCATGCGCGCCCGTGCTCCTCCGTATGCGCGGCGTGCGCCCCTCGTGCTGCGGGTTCTCGATCGATGCGCTGGTACGGATAGTTATGATCCGTAGCGCACGGTGGGTATGTCTCCGCCGAGCACGCGAATCGATTCGATGTCCGCTCGACATGGAGGTGAACCGCCGTGGCACTCTCGATCTCGGCCGTGGTGCTACTGGGGATCGTCGTCTTCCTGCTGGTCCGGAAGTCGGGTCTGAAGGCGGGACACGCGGTCGTCTGCGTGCTGCTGGGCTTCTATCTGTCCAGTTCCTCGATCGCGCCCACGCTCAGCCAGCTCACCACCAACGTCGCGGGCATGATCGGTGGCCTCAAGTTGTAGGGGCGCCTCGTAGGGTGGCCCCATGAACGGTCTTCCCGCCCGTCGTCTGCTCCTCGTGCACGCGCACCCGGACGACGAGTCGATCAACAACGGCGTCACCATGGCCAAGTACGCGGCCGAGGGCGCCCACGTCGCGCTGGTGACCTGCACGCTGGGCGAGGAGGGCGAGGTCATCCCGCCCCGCCTCGCCCATCTGGAGGCCCACCGGGACGACGCCCTCGGCGCGCACCGGATCGGCGAGCTGGCCGCCGCCATGCGCGAGCTGGGCGTCGCCGACCACGGCTTCCTGGGCGGCCCCGGCCGCTTCCGGGACTCCGGGATGATGGGCGCCGGGCAGAACGACCGCCCCGGCTCCTTCTGGTCCGCCGACCTCGACGAGGCCGCCGGGTACCTGGTCGAGGTCATCCGCCGCGTCCGGCCCCAGGTGCTCGTCACCTACGACCCCGACGGCGGCTACGGCCACCCCGACCACATCCAGGCCCACCGCGTCGCCACCCGCGCCGCCGAACTGGCCGCGGACCCGGCGTACGGCGCACACCTCGGCGCGCCCCACGCGATCGCGAAGGTCTACTGGAACCGGGTCCCGCGCTCGGTCGTCGAGGAGGGCTTCGCCCGGCTCCGTGCCGCGGGCCGGGGGCCCTTCGCCGGCTTCGCCCGGCCCGACGACGTACCGGGCGTGGTCGACGACAAGCGCGTGACCGCTGAGATCGGCGCCGCGGACGGGGAGCCGTACGCGGCGGCCAAGGAGGCCGCGATGCGCGCCCACGTCACCCAGATCTCCGTGGAAGGGCCGTTCTTCGCGCTCTCCAACGACCTGGCGCAGCCGCTGTTCAGGCGGGAGTACTACGAGTTGGTGGCCGGCCGCTCCGGCGCCCCGGCGGGGGAGCGCGAGAGCGACCTCTTCGCGGGCGTCCCCGACGCGGCGGAGGCGGGCGCGTGACCACCACCTGGACCCCGGCCCGGATCGTCGCCCTCGTGGTCCTGCTGGTGCTCGGCGCGCTGACCGGCGTGGCGGGCTGGCTCGTCGTCGGCCTCTGGTTCCCCGGCGGCCTCGTGCTGGCCCTGCTGGCCCTGCTGGGGCTCTTCCTGGCGGGCCGTCTGGTCACCGGCAGTGGAATCGGCGTGGGCGTGCCCGTCGTCGGCTGGTTCCTCGCCTACGTGATGCTGGGCGTCCCGCGCGCCGAAGGGGACTTCCTGCTCAGTTCGTCGGGAATCGGGATGTATGTGTACCTTTTCGGGGGCGTCGTGCTCGCTGTGATGTGCGCCACCCTGCGCGGCCCGCTGGAGCGGCCTGTTTCGGCCGGGAGGCCCGGCAGGTGACGTGCCGTTGGGTGCTACGCCGGGATCCGCGCCGGGGGTTGTGAAAGCTCCCGCCGCGCCCCCTTTGCCCCATGCGCCGGGCCCCCGGAGGAATGCCGTCGCCCCCGGTGGTCAGTTGCGTCCCGGCGGCGGCCAGTATGGTGGACGGGCCGCCGAGCTGCCCGCGCACGGCACGCGGGCGGCGGAGCCAACCGGGAGATCCTGCCTTGAGTCGTGAAACTGACAGTTCGTCCTCCGGGCCCCAGGGCCGCGGTGGAGCCGCCTACCCGTCGGGTACGCCGCCGTACGGAACCGGCCAGTATCCGTCTACGGACGCCGCGGCTAACGCCCCGGAGGAGAAGCCTGTGACCTCGAAGCCGTCCACGCCCGCCGCGGACTCCGATGGACCCAAGACCGAGACGACGCTGACGACGCGGATCCGGATCAACATTCCGGGTTCGCGGCCGATCCCGCCCGTGGTCGTCCGCAAGCCGGTCGGCCCCGCCGCCGGTGAACCGGAGCGGATCCCGGACGGGCCGCCGGCGCCGCCCCGGTCCGCCGGTCCGTCCGGCAGCCCGGGCGCCGGTCCCTCCGGG